>JBIIWK010000281.1:0-4183 GCA_044338955.1 Burkholderiaceae bacterium | reverse complement strand
CGTCTGACGAAGCGATCGACGTATTCGAAGGTCATCTCTGAGGCTGTATCCGTACTAACGGGCACTAACCAGCGGATCGAAATCGAATCGTCGTCATAGGGGTCTTCGCAAATTCGATAGCTGCTTGGGCACGGCGCACAACGCATAAGATGGCGTGCACGCAAAATTTCGCCTGCGTCGTCAAGCATTTGACCAACCATTTGATCGGTAACGTCATCTTCTTGCAAAATCTTTTGGATCCGTTTGGCGTCTTCAATGTGCTTGGCTGACAGACCAGCAATTTTCATTTGCAGAGCCGCTGCATAAAAGTCGTTTAGTGGTGTAATCGCCATCGACAAAAAACCAAGACTCTCGATGCACGTCAGCCCGCCTAGCTCGGGGCGAGCTATTTTTGCAAACTCTTTTTGTGCTTCAGAGATGTACCCTAGGTTAATCAATGCTCCGCAGTAGGCAGCAGCGGTACGTGGCGAGCGATCGAGCTTAGCGGCGCATGAAAAATTATGCCGCATCTCAGCTTCGTTGCCGCAGATTTGATGAATAGCACCCAAGGTAATAAAGCGTTCGATCGCCTGATACGCATCGCCCGTGATTTTTTGCCTCGCAAAGCAACCGACGTATCTCAAAGCTGGTTGAGTCAAGATACGGCCCGCCCGCTTTGACGCGCGCGTTAACTTGAGAAAGAATTTGTGAACACAAGGGTTTGGGTTGAGTCGACATGCGGCGTGGATCCTGAACGCGATTCACCATTGCGGCGGGGAGACGCAGTGAAACATATTCGGCTAAGGACTTCAATGGCGTGAGAAGGCAGAACGCTATCTTTTACACTTTGTTACATGGGGGCTTTGTAACAAGGACATTTTCGTCTCACCGTTGTCATTCAATACGTGCGTTCTCTGAGTAAAATTCTGTTTTGCTTCTGATCTGCAAATCAAACTCTCAGGCACTTGTGAAATGAATACTTTAGATACCTCTTTGATGGCTCACCTTACCGTCGAATCTCTCGGCGTTGCCGATACACATCTACAGACTCCACGTTGTACTAGCGAGTCTGTTTTTAATTACTCAAACGCTACGCCCAAAACAAGCCCGAACGCCGAGATAATTTGCAGAGACCTTACCCCTATCGAAGATTTGATTTTGCATAGAGCCACACTAAGCGCTGGCAAATTGATTTACAAAGGTAGGCTCATTAGCGAGTGACTGCGTATGAAGCACCCCTGCAGCTGATCAACTCTTTATCATCTATCTTTTTTGTTCAGCGATAGCAACAAATGTTCTGCCTCAGCCCACGGAAGCCGCCGACTGCGTCGCTTCATTTTTTTAAGAGCCTCGAGGGCTTGTTTGACGCTTAGCAATCCATGCTTGACCATAGCGACCAAGAGCCAAATTGTTCCCATGACTTGAACAGACTCTTTTTGCGCGACTATTCTTAAATCGTTGTCCCCGGTAAGTAGTGCCGCGTCTTGCTGCTTTGCAAGCGCCAAAGCTAGGTAATCATTATGGCTCGGCTTGCCGCCGTAAATATCAAAAAGGCGTAGCGCATACGACATAAAGTCTGGCTGTACCTCTAGTACGTTGAGCCCAAGCCGTTCTAAGCCTGGCGTGCCAGGTTCGATTTCTTCAAAGTACAGAATATCCGGAATCGCAAACTGATATGGCAACTTGAACAAGGTTTCGAGTAATTCTGCCGCTTCAACGTCAATTAGGATATTTGCATCACTAATTAACAGAAGCATCGACTTGTTCTAACTGTCTTTGTTTGTTAAACACCATCAACGGGATGCCCAATAATTCTGCGGCTTTGGCATCTGAGATGTATCTTTCGCCCAATGCTCGGTAAACCAAGTGCTGAAACAGATGCGAGGCCTCTTGGCCAATCTGTTGGCCCGGCTCTTGTTTACGCCATCCCTTTGCGGTAAAGGTTTTGAGCATTGCAAGATAGGTGGCATCGGAGATGATTTCGCATTGTTTGGCGCGGCAAAGCCAAGCCAACATCGACAAGCCAAATTCATGCTTCAAGGCATAGATCTCTTGCCATTCGATTTCATGGCGACGTGCGCCCAACAGTGAGAGCACGGTTTCGCGGGGTGCAAGAAATGCACCCGCAAAGCGGTCGCAAGCTTTTTCTTGATTGAGGCAGGCATCAAGGCGGCCAGCAAATACAAGATGGGCAAGCTCGTGCGCTAAGGTAAAGCGCTGTCGGTCGCCCGGCCACTTTGTAGAGATCGCAATAATCGGATACGCATGACCGTCTGTCGTTTGCGCGGTTGCTGTTAGGCCTGAAAAGCCAACGTGTTCTTCATCAACCAAGATGACGAGCACGCCTTTGCTTTCAAGGATTGCGGTGAGATCTACGATTGGTTGCATTCCTAGACGCCAGGCTGAACGCAGCTGCGTCGACACGGCCTCTATTTGGCCAAAATCTGTGATGTGGCGAGGCAGACCAGCGACAAGTTTAAACACGGGCAATGGCGATTGTGCGTAAGCGGCCAACAGCTCAGCTCGCTTTTCGACTTGATTCAATACTTTAATCGCGAGCGCCTGTTGTGCGGCTTGGCCAAAGCTGGCGTGCTTACGAAACTGAGGTTGTTGAAGGCTGATTTGGCTTGTTCGAAAAAAATACTCTGTTCGAATGCCGCACGCCTGCGCTAGTTTGAGCAACTGCGTTGACGAAGGGATTAGCAAGCCCTTTTCAAACTTTTGAATGGCTGTGTGGGTCACGCCGATGACCGCGCCCAAGGCCGCGAGTGTTAAGCCGGCGGCAAGTCGGGCTTGATAAATGCGCTGGCCAACGTTTGTGTCGCTAGACAAAAGGGATCTCGCAAATGGTTTAAAAGTTTGTTAATTTTAACATTTTTTTAAACCACTTCGATGGGGGTCACGCAATAAGCCGGACTAATTCGGCTGCCGTTCGCGCGGGCGTTGACTGGGGTGCGCTTAAGGCTTGCGCTGAGTTGAGTTGAGTTGAGTTGACTTTAAAGTCGAGCTTGATCTGGCGCCAACAACTCACTATAGGCCGCCATATATTTCTGCGCCATGGTCTCGGCTTTAAAGGTCTCTTGGTACCTGACCAACGCCTGTTGCCCCCACACCTGGACTTGTTCTGGCTGTTGCCAAAATGTATCCAAAGCCTGCCCAAAACGTTGCGCATCAGAAGGCGGCACGACCAAACCTGTGACGCCATCAAGATTGACATAACTGGTGCCAGTGCCAATCTCGCAAGTGATCATCGGCGTGCCCTGCTGGGCGGCTTCGGCCAACACAATGCCAAAGGCTTCTGAAGGCATGTGTGATGGGAAAACAAACCCATACGCCGCGCGCATCAAACTGCGTTTTTCGTCGTTGGTAACTTCGGGTACAAAGTGCAGGTTGGTTAAACCTAGCTGTTTAGCTTGGGCGACCAAGGCGTCGTGCTGATCGCCGCGGCCCACGATCACGGTGGGGTAGTCACGGCCTTTTAAGGCCTCGAGCAACACATGTAAACCTTTGTAATAGCGCAACGCCCCCAAAAACAAAAAGAACCTTGGGCCAAACTGAGTGCGCCAGGCTTGTACTTCGGGGTCGGTTTCGGCGTGCGCTTCAAAGTGCTGGATGCCGTAGGTAATCAGGCGAACCTTGTCTTTGTGCTTTTGCAGCACCGGGCTTGATTGCATGATGCCGGGCGAAGCGGCGTAAATCTTGCTCATCTTGCCCAGATAAAAATCACGCAATGGGGCGTAGAGCTTGTTGAGTTGCACCTGGTTAACTACATCAGAGTGGTAGCTGATCAGACTGGGCTTTTTAATGCCCGAGAGCACATAGCAAAGGTCGGCATACGGCCACGGAAAATGCATGTGCAAGACATCAGCCCAGGCGGCTTCTTTTTTGAAATTCGCTAGCAGGCTGACTGAAAACCCCGTCGAGGCCACATACAAATCGCGCTTGTAGCGAACGATCTGATAGCCTTCAGGTGAAATATCTGTGCGAGGCTTACCAGGAGTAAGCACTAACACCTTGTTCTCAACACCTAACGGTGTCGTGTGGCTGGCGATGGTATGGACCACCTGCTCGATGCCACCATAGGTATCCGGAAAAAACGTCTTTAAGACGTGCAGCACGCGCATTTAGCGGCGCCGTTTCTTTTGTAAAACCATCCACTTTGGCATTCTGAACAGCACCAGAGTGCGGTACAAAATCACGTAGC
>JBIIWK010000280.1:0-4202 GCA_044338955.1 Burkholderiaceae bacterium | reverse complement strand
GTGGTATTTCAAGGTGTTCATATGTTGATGGGCTCAGAGCTTGGCTCCGCTTGGCGTCCCGGTGAAAAGCGCGAATCAAAGATGGTTTTTATTGGTAAAAATATGCCTAAAGAAAGTATCATGAGTGGTCTGTCTCAATGTATCGATAAAAAAGCGTCCGCAAAGTGAGAATAATAAGATTATGATCGCGGTGGTGTAGTCACACGTCAAAATGAATCTGGATTTTCGATGTTATCGCTAAGCATTCGATGGTTGCGAAGTTTAACGGCTCTGCTCTTGTGTTTGTGTGCGGTGCAATATGCCCATGCCCATCCTCATATTTGGATCGATGGGCACTTGACCCTTTTGTTTAACCCTCAGGGACAGGTCACCGCCTTGCGGCACACTTGGAAGTTTGATGAATTGTTTTCAGCTTTTTCGTTGCAAGGGATCACGCGCGAAAAAAATGGTGTGATACCTGTCGCTGAACTTAACACCTTAACTGATCAATGGATGCAAAATCTGGCTGATCCCGCCTCGCACTTTTTTACGACAGTGGCGTATGGTGGCAAGGCTATCGCTCTGCAAAAACCAGTGCAAGCGCAGTCGAACTTGGATACAACAACGAATCAACTTACTCTGTCGTTTGAGTTACCCTTAAACGAGCCGCTCGCACTCAGCAAGCAGTCGCTCGAGGTTGATGTCAACGACCCTGGTTATTTTGTTGCGTTTGATTACAAAGGTAGTCAGGTGCTTACGCTTAGCGAGGCGCCGTCTTCCTGCCGGTATTCGCACATGCCACCGCGGGCACTCGACCCAAAAAGTCAACGGCAACTCGGCGCGTTGACGCCCGACCAAAAAGAGTTGCCCGAGCATTTGCGACAACTTGTGCGTCAACTATCACATCAATTTAAAGTGACCTGTTGAGCGCGCGATGTCTTTAATCGGTTCTCAACTGCCACGCCTTTTTCTAGCGCTCGTCTCAGTTGCGCTCGGCGTTGCTCTTCTGGGGCTGTCGGCTGATGTGCTTGCCGTCACCGGTCACCCCTTTGCGATAGCCGAACAACGTTTGAGCACTAGCTCGACAGGCTGGCTTGCTGAGTTTTTTGCGCAAATGGCAATGTGGCAATCGCATTTTTATCGACAACTCACTGGCGCGGTTCGTGCCTGGCAGCAAGACGGTTGGGCGGCGTGGTTGTTACTTGGCTTGTCTTTTGCTTACGGGGTGTTTCACGCACTGGGCCCTGGGCACGGCAAGGCTGTGTTGGCGGCCTACGTGTTGGCAAATCGTGAAACCGTCAAAAACGGTGCGCTCTTGGCGTTGTTGTCGGCCTTTTTGCAGGCACTTGTCGCGATCTCGTTAGTCGGTATTGCCGCAGGGGTGCTGAACGTATCCGGGCTTGCGTTAACTCGGGCAACTTGGTGGCTCGAGATCGCCTCGTACGCCATGATGGTGGCGCTCGGCGCCTGGCTCGTTTTTCGGCAGATGATTCGGCCTGTCTGGCGCTGGCTCAGTCAGCGACTGGCTCGTGCCTCAGCGGTACCTGTACTGAGTGATACCTCTCATACCGGCCATAGCGATTCTCAGACCAATCACCATCATCACGATCATCACCATGACCACCACCATGATCACCACCATGGCGGTCGCCACACCCAGCATGATCATCAGCCTCTGCGGGCTGATCAGGCGCATCGCGAACTGAGTTCGTCTGCTGCGCCCAAGCTTGCAACGCGATTGCAACCCCTTGAGACGCATCAGCACGATGAGCACTGCGGACATTTGCATGCGCCTGATCCAGCGCTGTTGACCGGGCGCTTAACCTGGTCCAAGGCAAGTTCAGCGATTTTGGCGGTTGGATTGCGCCCGTGCACCGGGGCTATTTTTGTGTTGGTCTTTTCGCTGGCACAAGGTTTTTTTATCGCCGGGGTTGCAGCAGCGTTAGCGATGGGATTAGGGACGGGGCTTACGGTAGCTGCGTTGACGACAGCCTCACTCTGGCTGAACCAGGCCACGGTCAGTGTCGTCGGTGGGCAACAGCGCCTGGTTGGTCGATGGCTACTGCTGGCGGTGCAGGGGTTGGCGTCGGTTGCATTATTGGCGCTAGGTATTTTGTTATTCGGTGCTGCGCTTAACGCCTAGTGTGTCAACGAGTCGACCACTCATCCGGCAACGCAGCGCTAGTAGTTTTTGCAGTGACCACTCAGCCGTCAACTTAGTGCTGGTAGTTTTTGCAGCGACCACTGATCCGTCAACTCAGCGCTAGCAGTTTTTGCAGCGACCATACAGAGTCAAGTCGTGATCTTCGATCGTAAAACCCTTTGGTGCAAGTGCGGCTAAATCGGTTGGACACGAATGAATGTCATAGACTTTTTGACATTGCTTGCACTGAAAATGGTGATGATGCCCGTGACCAGAGAGTTCAAAGCGTGGATTTTCGCCGGGCAACACAACTTGCCGAAGCAGGCCTTCGTCAACCATCGTTTTTAAGTTTCTGTAGATCGTTGCGATGCCGATGCGCGGCACAGCCTCACACGCTAGCTCGAGCACCTCAAGCGCCAACAAAGGGCGCCCCGCACGCTTTAAAGCATCGTGGATAGCAGAGCGTTGAATCGTTGATCTTTCCATGAGCCTTTTCTGCGGAACAAGTACGAAACGCAATCCCCGTCAGTCAAGGTGGACAGGACGCCTCTGCGCGGACATGACGAAAAATAACACAAGCGACGCCAGAGTCGTGCATTGATAATGAGATTGTATTATCATTATCAAACATTACGCAAATTACACCAATATTTTTCACAACCTAGATCAGCTTGCTTTATGTCATCGGCCCCAGCACACGTCTCTCGAACGAATGAGCCCGCCAGCCAAGCACTTGGGCGGCCACTTGACGCAGCGCATGTGCATCAGACGGTCGAGCAGCACGCTCTTGATCAGAGTCAAGGTCAGCCAGCGTTTCACGCCCATAGCCACACGCACGATCATTCGGTGCCGCACACGCACGGCCCACGTCCAAGTGGCTCGCGAGTCGAAGTCAGCCCCGTTTTAGTTGGAGTTGGGGCAAGGGTCTTGGCGATTTTTGCTTTACTAGGGCTACTGTGGTTAGCAATTTTTTGGGCGTTCGTTGGCAATGTCTGATCAGCGTTCAACCCGACTCGCGCCTGAAGCGATCGAGATTCAGAATCTTACGCTTGCTTATCAAGGGCACCCCGCGGTGCATCATGTGACGGGGCGTTTTCTGCCCGGTTCGCTTACCGCGATCGTGGGCCCGAATGGAGCCGGCAAAAGCACACTGCTCGGAGCGCTCTCTGGTCAACTTCAGGCCGCAGAGGGGTCAATTCAATTTGGGCGGGCCCAAAAGTGTGAATTGGCCTACCTTCCACAACAGTCCTCAATTGACCGAGAGTTTCCGGTTCGAGTCTTAGATGTTGTGTTGCTCGGGGCCTGGCGCGAGCTAAAAAGCTTTAATCGCGTCACAGCACTGATGCGTGTGCACGCCACCGAAGCGTTGGCTGCGGTCGGTCTGGCGGGATTTGAGCGTCGTTTTATCGGCGAGCTGTCCGTTGGCCAACTGCAGCGCGTGTTGTTTGCGCGGTTGCTGATGCAAGATGCACCAATCATTTTGCTCGATGAGCCTTTTAATGCACTGGATACGCGTACTGCCGATGACTTATTACAAGTTGTGCTGAATTGGCATCGACAGGCGCGCACGGTCATCGCAGTGCTGCATGACATGAATATGGTTCTCGCACATTTTCCACAAACACTGTTGTTGGCACGCGAAGTGATTGCGTGGGGCGAAAGCGCACAAGCCCTCGCTCCTGAAAATCTGACGCGTGCCCGTGAAACGTCTGAGTATTGGGATGAGCGGGCGCCTTGGTGCGTAAGACCCAGCGGCGTCGGAATGGTGCGCTAATGGTACTTGACGGGTTCGTCTTAATTTACGCATGGCTTTTTCAGCCTTTCATTGAGTATGGCTTTATGCGCCGTGCACTCGTTGCATGCGTTGCAATTGGGTTAGCGTGTGGGCCGATCGGCACTATTCTTGTGTTGCGGCGTATGAGTTTGGCAGGCGATGCGATCGCGCACGCCGTATTGCCGGGTGCTGCTGTTGGCTTTATATTTTTTGGCCTGTCGTTACCCGCGATGACGATTGGTAGCTTTGTCGCGGCCGCGCTGATGGCTTTGCTTGCAGCCGCAGTCACGCGCTGGACCGCACAAA
>JBIIWK010000053.1:0-14027 GCA_044338955.1 Burkholderiaceae bacterium | reverse complement strand
AGGTCGCCAAGTACTACTACTATCCCGGCTGGTGGGAAGGTGGCGCGCAGGTGGCTTTGTATGTCAATGACGGCGAATGGGCCAAGCTTCCAAAAAGCTATCAGTCCATCATTGAAGCGGCTAGCCGCGCTTGCAATGCAACGATGCAGGCCCGTTATGACAACCTCAACGCGCAGGCGTTAAGGCGTCTGTTGTCGCAGGGCACGTTGTTGCGCGCCTTCCCTCGTGCTGTGATGGATGCTTGTTGGGATGTTTCGATTAAAGTTTTTGCCGAGTATTCGGCGAAAAGCCCGCAATTCAAAACGATTCACGACAACTATATGGGCTATCGCGATCAGGTGGTGCCTTGGTTCAGATTGGCCGAAGCTTCGTACGATCAGTACGTAGGTGCTGCGCTGTCACGCCAAAAATAAGCAATTCAGTTAGTGGTTTTGCCCCGTTGGTCTTCATTTGAGCGGGGTTTTAACTAAAAAGGGTGCTTGCCATTTGGTCAGCATCCTTTTTTTATTGTAGAATCAAAGGCTTTCCTCCAATAACTGGGCTGGCGCACGGGCGGGTTACACGCTTTGGCAACAGTCAAAACGTTATTTGAGGGCCCGTCTGGGATGGTCCCGGGCAGGTATTTTTAGGATCCAATCATGAAGACATTTGTGGCCAAGCCGCATGAAGTCCAACGTGGCTGGTTCGTGATTGACGCGAAGGGCAAAGTCCTCGGTCGTGTGGCCAGCGAAGTCGCACACCGTTTGCGCGGTAAGCACAAACCAGAGTTCACACCCCACGTTGATACAGGCGATTACATCGTCATTATTAACGCAGCAGATATCGTCGTAACCGGCAACAAGACGCAAGACAAAAAATACTTCCGTCACACAACGTATCCAGGCGGTATTCGCGAAACAAACTTCGCCAAACTGCAAGAGCGTTTTCCGGGTCGTGCGATTCAAAAGGCCGTTAAGGGCATGTTGCCTAAAGGCCCGCTGGGTTATGCGATGATCAAAAAGCTGAAGGTCTATGCGGGTGCAGAACATCCTCATTCGGCCCAACAGCCACAGCCCCTCGAACTCAAAGGATAGGCCATGATCGGTAATTGGAATTACGGAACCGGCCGCCGCAAGACTTCGGTGGCGCGTGTCTTCATGAAAAAAGGCGCAGGCAAAATTGTTGTGAACGGCAAACCCGTTGACGAATACTTTGCTCGCGAAACAGGTCGTATGGTCGTGCGTCAACCGCTCGAACTCACAGGCCATTTAGTTTCGTTTGATTTTCATATCAATGTGCACGGTGGCGGCGAAAGCGGTCAGGCTGGCGCAGTGCGTCACGGCATTACCCGTGCGCTGATTGATTACGATGCAGCGTTAAAGCCTTCTCTGTCTAAAGCAGGGCTGGTCACGCGCGATGCACGTGAAGTTGAGCGTAAGAAAGTCGGTTTCCACAAAGCACGTCGTCGGAAACAGTTCAGCAAGCGTTGATCGAAGCGCCCGAGGCTGCAGTTTGGCCTCAGTGCAAAAAGACCGCGCAAGCGGTCTTTTTTTTGGGTGCGCGAGCGTGGGATAATTATGTCAGTAGATTGCAACGGCATCCTCAATAGCTCGGTAGTTATCAAATCAGGGATCTTCACATGACACAAGCTTCAACCAAACGGATCAAAGTCGGCATTGTCGGCGGCACAGGTTACACGGGTGTCGAGCTGCTGCGCATTCTGTCGCAACATCCAAATGTTGAGCTGACGGCCATTACCTCGCGCCAAGAAGATGGCATGCCTGTTGCCAATATGTTTCCTAACTTACGTGGGCATGTAAAGCTTGCGTTTTCAGCCCCTGACAAAGCGCCGTTGACGGGTTGCGATGTCGTGTTTTTTGCAACCCCGCACGGTGTGGCAATGGCGCAGGCGCCCGAGTTATTGGCTGCGGGCGTCAAACTGATTGACCTCGCCGCTGACTTTCGTTTGCAAGATATCAAAGCGTTTGAAAAATGGTACAAAATCCCGCATACCTGCCCCGAGATTCTCAAAGAGTCTGTTTATGGGGTGGTCGAGCTTAATCGCGCTTCGGTTGCTCGGGCCCGCGTTGTCGGTAACCCAGGTTGTTATCCCACCACAGTCTTGCTTGGCCTGGCGCCATTGCTGGGTGGCAAACCGCTCATCGATACTTCTGATCTGATTGCCGATTGCAAATCAGGTGTGAGCGGTGCTGGTCGTAAGGCCGAAGTCGGCAGCTTGTTCTCTGAGGCGAGCGATAACTTTAAAGCGTATGGCGTAGCAGGGCATCGTCATCAGGCCGAAATCGACGAACAGCTGCAACGTTTGGCTGGCGAGCCTGTTGGGCTGACGTTTGTGCCGCATCTCGTACCCATGATTCGTGGCATGTTCAGCACGATCTACGCAAAAATCTTGCCTGAAGCGCGTGATGTTGATTTTCAGGCGCTCTTCGAGGCCCGTTACGCTCACGAAAGTTTCGTTGACGTGATGCCTTTTGGTAGTCAACCCGATACGCGTTCAGTACGGGCCTCAAACACGTTGCGTATTGCGCTGCAGCGCCCAGGTAACGGCGATCGACTGATTATTTTGGTCGTGCAAGATAACCTTGTTAAAGGTGCTTCGGGTCAAGCGATTCAAAATATGAATTTAATGTTTGGTTTGCCCGAAGATACCGGCTTGAATCAAGTCGCGATTCTTCCCTAACGCGTTCGAAGCATGGCGAAAGTGGTGAGGCGCGCGTATGTCTGGGTGCTGGGTGGCGCGTTAATGGTTGCGCTGAGCGGGCTTTGGGTTGCATACCTGACCCAAGGCTCTGGTGTTGGGGCACAACAACTGCGACTGCGCACCGAGCGTGCGGCGCTGCTCCAAGAGCGGTTTGAACTTGAGGCTGAGCGCAGTCAAACCGCGTCACACTTTAATCAAACGCAGCGCGCGTTGTTGACTGAGCGTGCAAAACGGCTCGAGCTTGAAAAAATATTAGCAAACGTACAAACAGAGCTTGGTCGTACGCAAGATCAATTGGCGTTCTTTGAAGACCTCTTGCCCCCGGGCCCTCAGGGTGGGCTTGATATTCGCGCGGTGAATGTCGTGCGACACGCCGAGGGGCTGCACTACCGCGTGCTGCTGATGCGTGGAGGTAAAGCGACCAAACCGTTCGTGGGTGCGTTACAGTTTGTTGCCAAGGGGCATTGTCGTGAAGCTGGGATCACCACAGAGCAAACTATTATTTTGCAGCCCTTGCTGGCCAGCCCTGTACCGCAAAATGAGGTCGCGCTTGGTGCACAGAGCGAGTACGCCAAGACGCCATCGCTCGCTCCTCAGCAAACTGAGGGCCAGCAGGCTACGACGCAATCGCTCGACGCTCAGCAAACAGAGGGCCAGCAGGCGGCCTTGCGCCTTGAGTTTGTGCAGTTTCAGCGCGGCCAGGGTTTATTGGCGCTTCCGCCGGGGTTTGCCCCGCAGTCCGTCACGGTCCGAGTGCTTGGGGGTGATATTGTCCTTGCCTCTAAAGTGGTTGCTCTATGATTTGCGCAGGCACTTGCGGTATAGTTGACAAACGCACTCAGGTATCACGTTTTTAGTATCGTCCCGCGGGACAGGAGTCACTCATGAACATCGCCACACAAACCGTTGATCTTCAAGCGCCACCTACGCCGATTCTGTTCACAGACTCAGCAGCGGCCAAAGTTAAAGATCTATTGATCGAAGAGGGCAATTCAAACCTCAAGCTGCGCGTGTTCGTGCAGGGTGGTGGTTGCTCGGGTTTTCAGTACGGCTTCACCTTTGACGAGGATGTCAACGAAGATGACACAACACTCGAAAAAAATGGCGTAGCCTTGCTGGTTGATCCGATGAGCTTTCAGTACTTGGTGGGCGCAGAGATCGATTACAAAGAAGACATCGAAGGATCGCAATTCGTCATCCGCAATCCAAATGCCTCAACAACCTGTGGTTGTGGTTCGTCGTTTTCAGTCTAAGCGCGTTGCTTGACTGATGGGGGGCGAGTGCCAAGTTAGAAAGTACGCCTAGAGTATCTAAAAAACCACGTTTAACGTGGTTTTTACATTTTGATCAGGCCAAACTTAACGGCTCAAACTACACCTTAAGTTGAGAAGTCAGTGGCTATCGATTCAGGCAGGCCAAGTCGCACCTAAAATGCGCGCGCCGCACGCCCCTGTCACTTTAGGGTTGCCGGCAGCTACGCCGTGTTGATGCGCCCAGGCCAGCCACGCAAAGGCCAAGGCTTCAACATCCTGTGTGCCGATCCCGGCACTGTCGGTGGTGGTAACCGCGCAGGGCAACGCTGCCTGCAGGTCTTTTCGCAGGGCGCTATTGTTTGCACCGCCACCGCATAGCAAGACCTCTTGCGCATCAGGAGCATAGGTGTGGATCGCCCGCGCCGCTGTTGCTGCTGTGAAGGCACATAGTGTGGCCTGTACGTCTTGTGGCGTTAGGCTTGTGCCAGGCGCCAGTCGCCCCAGGCAATATTGCAGGCGAGGCTCGAGCCACTCAAGGTTAAACAGATCGCGGCCAGTCGATTTTGGCGGCGGTAGTTTGAACCAAGGCTCTGCTTCGCTCAAGCGACCCAGCAAGGTTTCGCTCGCGCGGCCTTGGGCGCCCCAGGCGCCGTCAGCGTCAAAGCTTTGTTGCGTGTGTAACTGGCACCAGCTATCCATTAAGGCGTTAGCGGGCCCAGTGTCAAAACCAAGTGGGTCTGCGCCCGGTCGCAATATCGTGATATTGGCGATGCCGCCCAGGTTCAAAATTACGCGGGTGTAGTCAGTTGAAAAAATCCCAGCATGAAACACCGGCACCAAAGGCGCACCTTGGCCACCCGCGGCAACATCACGACTTCTAAAATCGGCCACAACTGCGATACCCGTGAGCTCGGCAAGCAGTGCGGGCGCGTTGAGCTGAATGGTATAGCCCAGACGCGGTTGATGCCTGACGGTTTGCCCGTGGGCGCCAATGGCTGAAATTTGCGATGACGAGAGCTTGGCCTGTTCGAGCGTTTGAGTGACTAGCTTGGCATACAGCGCGACCAGACTATTGGCGGCTAATGCGGCGCGAGCAAGTTCGTCAGGGCCAGAGGTGTTTAAAGAGAAGAGGGTTTCGCGCAAGGCTGGGTCAAACGCACTTGCCGCGCGGGCA
Source organism: Burkholderiaceae bacterium (assembly GCA_044338955.1). Classification (GTDB taxonomy): domain Bacteria; phylum Pseudomonadota; class Gammaproteobacteria; order Burkholderiales; family Burkholderiaceae_B; genus Zwartia. Next base: position 8,899 of record JBIIWK010000053.1, on the reverse strand, counting down.
ATGACGGTGGGCTTGCCCAAAGCGTCAAAGTTCGCCAGTACAGCATCCACCCCGTCTAGGCTGGTGCCAGACATTAGCCCAATATAGTAAGACGAGCTTGCCACTTAGGCCGGTATTAGCGGACAGCGACGCTGCTGATTTCGGGCACGATCTCTTGAAACTTAGCCAATACTTGAAGCTGTTGCCGATAGGGTGCAATGGCTTGGGCAAACTGAGCCCGATGCTCGGGTTCAAGCGGCGTAGCGGCGGGCATTGCTGCCGTTGCTGAGAGCGGATCAATAGGCTTGTCGGCCACGCGAAACTCGTAATGCAGATGCGGGCCGGTTGACCACCCCGTTGAGCCGACGTAACCGATTAACTGCCCTTGTGAGACTTTAGTGCCCACGGTAATGCCATCAGCGAAGCGACTTTGATGTGCATACAGGGTGGTGATTTTACTGTGGTGTTTGAGGATGATCGTATTGCCATAGCCAAAGTGCCAACCAACCAGTTGCACCACCCCATCTGCAGTCGCGTGAATGGGCGTGCCGGTTGGAGCCACGTAGTCAACCCCTGGGTGGTGTCCGGACCAGGCTTGATTGTTGGCGATGGTACGCAGCCCGAATGTAGAACTGACGCGCGAGAACTTAATCGAGTTACGCAAAAAGGCCCCACGCAAACTTTCGCCCTCAAAGTCGTAGTAGCTGCCGGTTTTGCCATCTTGGCTGAACCAAACTGCCCTTGAAGATTTACCTTTACTGACAAATTCAACCGCCAACACGCGCCCAGGGCCCGCAGGCCGGCCTTCGAAGGTGCGGCTTTCGTAGACCACGCGAAATTGATCGCCGCGATGAATGCCACGAAAGAAGTCAATCTTGCTACCAAGCACTTCAGCGATCTGCATGGTGATGCCATCGGGGATCCCTGCGGCATCGGTGGTGGCGAATAATGAACGTTCGATGGTGCCAACGGCAACTTCGATATGAACTTCGCTAGGGAGTTCGAGCTCTTGCGCGCTAAAACCCTCGGACGTTGCGTCTATTTGCAACAACTTAATCGTGGGTTGACCGGTTGAATCGCTGGTTGGAGTGTGGAAATAGCGCACCCATTGCAACTGCCCGTTGTGATCGGTCGCCGCTTGCACCGAGCGCCCGGGTACCAACTTGCTGGCAAAGCGGACTTTGGGCTCTTTAGCCAAGTAGGACGACAGGTTGGTATCACCAATATCCAAGCGCTTAAGAATAGTGGCAATCGTATCGCCCGAGCGAATACGTGTTTCGGTGACATAGGGGGTGTTGGGCGCCGTCGCCGTGTGCTCGGCCGGTGTGGGGTCGGCTGCGAGCGGAAAGGGCAGCACATTTTGAACCAAACTTTGTTCGGGCGGGATCGGTTCTGCAGGAGCCGGTTGCACCATACCCAAGGCAGCGGCACCGATGCAAAAAAGAAGGGCAGCACTTAACAACAGGCCGCGCATTAAGCGCGAACCGAAAGTTGGCTGAGTAGACGTGCCTAGTCGATTTGAGGCGTATGCCCCTGCGGTGGCTAGGTCGTTGTTTTGAGTCATTAAGCGATAATCCTGTTCAGCGGGGTCTTGCGCGCCACCCCGCGCGATTACACTTGGGGGCGCTGAGAGCTTGGCGTGTTGCTTGGGGTTTGCGTATGATGTCAGGCAAAGCCCTTGCAAGAAAACAACAATGTTAGCCCATTTTGTTGTGCCAAGTCTTTTTTTTATTATTTTTAATACTCATAGTGGCTTTTTTCTGATATGTCAACGCAAAAATATACGATCACGCAAGATACCGAAGCGCAGTTGCGTGTTGCCCTGCGCGGCTGCGACGAACTGCTGGTCCAGGCCGAATTCGCCCAAAAGCTGGCGCGTAGTCAGGCGACTGGTATCCCGCTCAGAATCAAGCTAGGCTTAGATCCCACGGCGCCAGATATTCATCTTGGCCATACCGTTGTGCTGAATAAGATGCGCCAATTACAAGATTTAGGTCACACCGTGATCTTCTTAATTGGTGATTTCACTTCAATGATTGGGGATCCCTCGGGCCGCAACACCACGCGCCCCCCGCTGACGCGAGAGCAAATCGCTGAAAATGCAAAGACCTACTACGCTCAGGCTAGCTTAGTGCTTGATCCGGCTAAAACCGAAATTCGCTACAACTCTGAATGGTGCGATCCCTTGGGCGCACGCGGCATTATTCAACTCGCCTCGCGCTACACCGTGGCCCGCATGATGGAGCGCGACGATTTCACCAAGCGCTTTAAAGGTGGGATACCGATTTCGGTGCATGAATTTTTGTACCCGTTGATGCAGGGCTATGACTCGGTCGCCTTGAAATCCGACCTTGAGCTGGGTGGCACCGATCAAAAATTTAACCTGCTAGTGGGTCGCGAACTGCAAAAAGAATACGGCCAAGAGCCACAATGCATTTTGACCATGCCCTTGCTAGAAGGCACCGATGGCGTCGAGAAGATGTCTAAGTCTAAAAACAACTACATCGGGATTGGTGAGGCACCCGACTCGATGTTTGGCAAACTGATGTCGATTTCTGACACGCTCATGTGGCGCTATTTTGAGCTGCTTTCGTTTGATAGCCTTGAGGATATCGCTGCGTTACGCGCCGAAACCGAAGCTGGGCGCAATCCTCGCGACGCCAAAGTGCAACTCGCTCAAGAGATCATTACGCGTTTTCACTCAAAGCAGGCTGCCCAAGACGCCTTGGCTAATTTTGAGGCTAGGTTTCGTGACGGTGCGATCCCCGAAAATATGCCCGAAATGACCTTGCCAGGCGCCCCGCTAGGAGTGCTGAAGGTGCTGCGTGAGGCCGGTTTGGTGGCCTCGGGTGCCGAAGCACAGCGCAATATTGAGCAAGGCGGGGTCAAAATCGATAGCGTTAAGGTTGAAGACAAAGGCTTAACGCTGCCAGCTGGTACGTATGTGATTCAGGTGGGCAAGCGTAAATTTGCGCGTGTCACGATAGTAGGGGTATAGCTCTTGCCTGCGGGCGAGACCCCGCTAGGCGAAGTACACTACAGACAACAAATTTTGCAGGCTCGCCAGGAACCCTTATGTTTGACCGTAAATTGACCCTTGATCGCGTTGACCCAGCTGTGTGGGCTGCTATCCAACAAGAAGACACCCGCCAAGAGCAACACATTGAGCTGATCGCGTCTGAAAATTACGCCAGCCCGGCGGTGATGCAGGCGCAGGGCTCGCAGATGACGAACAAGTACGCCGAGGGTTACCCTGGCAAGCGTTATTACGGTGGGTGCGAGTACGTTGATATCGTCGAGCAACTCGCCATTGATCGGCTAAAGGCTTTGTTTGGCGCTGAAGCGGCAAACGTTCAGCCTAACTCAGGTTCGCAGGCTAATCAGGCTGTGTATTTGGCGTTTTTAAAGCCTGGTGACTCTGTGCTGGGGATGAGTTTGGCTGAGGGCGGTCATTTAACCCACGGCGCAAGCGTCAACGCGTCGGGCAAACTGTATAACTTTCATCAATATGGCTTAGACGCCAACGAGGTGCTTGACTACGATAAGGTCGAGCACTTGGCAAAAACACAAAAGCCCAAGATGATCGTGGCCGGTGCCTCAGCCTATTCGCTGCGTATGGATTTTGAGCGTTTAGCCCGCATCGCAAAAGACAACGGTGCCTTGTTGCTGGTTGATATTGCGCATTATTCAGGCTTGGTGGCCGGTGGCGCTTATCCTAACCCCGTGCCTCACGCTGATTTTGTGACCTCAACGACGCACAAGTCGTTGCGTGGCCCACGTGGTGGCGTCATCATGATGAAAGCCGAACACGAAAAAGCGATTAACTCGGCGATTTTTCCGGGTATTCAGGGCGGCCCTCTGATGCATGTGATCGCGGCCAAAGCGGTGGCGTTTCACGAAGCAGCAACGCCTGAATTTAAAACCTACGCTGCACAGGTTGTGAAAAATGCGCAAGTGTTGGCGCAGACCTTAGTCAAGCGTGGTTTGCGCATTGTGTCTGGCCATACTGAAAGTCATGTGATGCTGGTTGATTTGCGTGCGAAAGGTGTCAACGGTAAAGAAACCGAGGCCGTGTTGGGCCAAGCTCACATTACTGTGAACAAAAATGCGATCCCCAACGACCCCGAAAAACCATTTGTCACCAGTGGCATTCGCTTAGGTACGCCAGCAATGACCACACGTGGCTTTAAAGAAGCCGAGGCTGAACTCACCGGTAACTTGATTGCTGATGTGCTTGATAATCCGCGAGACGCAGCCAATGTCGCAGCCGTGCGTGCACGGGTCAATGCATTGACGGCAAACTTCCCGGTTTATCGATAAACAGGCAAATGGCGTCATGACGCCTGCAATGTTTTCGATCAAAGCCACCTTGTGTCCGATCGCTCCCGCCAATGGGGCGAGACAGACTGCCGTGTTCGCACAGATGCCTTTACGTTTAGGACTTCGATGAAGTGTCCCTTCTGCGGGCATCCCGATACGCAAGTGGTTGACTCGCGCGGGGCTGACGAGGGCGATTTTATTCGCCGTCGCCGGCGTTGCGTTGAGTGCGACCGGCGCTTTACAACCTACGAGCGCCCCGAGCTTTCTATGCCTTCAGTGGTGAAACGCAATGGTAGCCGGCATGATTATGAGGCTAGTAAATTACGCGCAAGCTTATCGCTTGCGTTGCGCAAGCGCCCAGTCAGTACCGAAGACGTTGACGCCGTAGTGATGCGTATTGAAGACAAACTGCTGACAAGTGGTGAACGCGAAGTGTCGACTGAATTTTTGGGTGAGCTCGTGATGGCTGAACTTAAAAAACTTGATAAAGTCGCCTACGTTCGGTTCGCCTCGGTGTATAAAAGTTTTGAAGATATTGGCGAGTTTGTCGAGGCGATTCGTGAGATGCAGGGCCCACCTTTGCGGCGCAAGACATGAACCTGCCTAATGCTCGCGGTATGGATACGCGCAATCCCGATCAAGATGTTTTTTTTATGCGTCAGGCGCTTGCCTTGGCCGAGGGGGCGTTGTACGTGCCTTCGCCTAACCCACGTGTCGGTTGTTTGATCGTACGTGAGGGCCAAGTGTTGGGTCGAGGGGCGACACAAGTTGTGGGTGGCCACCACGCCGAGATCATGGCCTTAAACGACATGAAGGCCAAGGGGTTGAATGCCCTAGGTGCAACGGTATACGTCACGCTCGAGCCCTGTAGTCATCATGGTCGAACACCACCTTGTGTCGATGCGCTGATCGCGGCGCAACCCAAGCGGGTGGTGTTTGCGCACTTTGATCCGAATCCTAGTGTGGCGGGTCGCGGTATGCGCGGCTTGCGTGAGGCCGGCATCGAGGTCAACGTGGGTGTGTGTGCAGATTTAGCGCTTGAGTTGAACCCCGGCTTTGTCTCGCGCATGACGCGCGGCATGCCCTATGTGTGGATGAAAGCGGCTGTATCGCTTGATGGACGCACGGCCTTAAACAATGGCGTTTCGCAATGGATCACGGGTCCCGAGGCGCGTGCCGATGGACACCACTGGCGCGCACGTAGCTGCGTGGTGTTAACGGGCATTGGTACAGTGCGCGCTGACAATCCAAAAATGACTGTGCGCCATGTGGTGACCCCGCGCCAGCCCAAGCGCGCAGTGATTGATCCAGGTTTTGAAATTACTGAAGATGCGGCCGTGTTGGCAGGCGGCGATGCCTTTGTGTTTGTGGGTGATAACAATCCCGACAAAGCTGCGCGCTTCGCTGAGCGTGGCGTGGAGGTGGTGTGTGTGCCTGAAGCCGTAGCACCTCAAGCAGGTCAGGCGCGCCGTCGCATTGATATGCGCGCGATGATGCAGTGGTTGGCTGCGCGAGGCCACAATGAAATTCATTGCGAAGCGGGCTCGGGCTTAAACGGTGCATTGCTTGATGCCGGCTGTGTCGATGAGTTGCTGGTGTACATGGCGCCGATGCTGCTGGGCGAGGGTAGAAGCATGGCGCAGTTGCCGCTATTGACTCAGCTTGAAGGCGCGAAGCGCTTTGAGTTTACCGAGGTCAAACAGTTGGGCACAGACATTAGAGTGCGTGCTCGCCTGCCTGAGCGCTGGCGCGAACTGATGCAGAGTATTCATTTAATCGAAGGCAACACAGGTAAGGTTCAATAGCATGTTTACCGGAATCGTCGCAGCCGTTGGTCAGATTCAAAGTATCGATCCCTTCGCGGGCGACAAAGCAAACACGGGCGTGCATATCAAGATTCATGCGGGGGGTTTAGAGTTAGCCGACGTAGGCCTTGGGGATTCGATCGCGATTCAAGGTGCGTGCATGACGGTAGTATCTAAACATGCTGATGGCTTTTCAGTTGATGTGTCACGCGAAAGCCTGCGCCTGACGATGGGGCTTGATGCGTTAGGCCCTGTGAACCTAGAAAAATCGTTGCGTATCGGCGATCAGATTGGTGGGCATTTGGTGTCAGGTCATGTGGATGGCTTGGGCGAAGTCGTGAAATTTGAGGCCGTTGGCGAATCGTGGGAGTTGATCGTACAGGCCCCCGCTGCGCTGGCAGCTTTTTTGGCCTACAAGGGCTCCATCACAGTGAACGGCGTGAGCCTGACCGTAAACCGTGTAGACGATGTCGCGGGTGGCACACGCTTTAGTATCAATTTGATCCCGCACACGATTGCTGTGACAACGTTGCAACATCTAAAAGTGGGTCAGCGTGTCAATCTTGAGGTGGATACCATCGCGCGCTATGTGCAGCGGATGTTGTCGTTGTCGAAGTAGCTCTCACAAAGGTCACACTTTCTTTAGATCGTCGCGACTGACTGAATAGAACTTAAGCCGCCTTATAACCACGGCCGAGTTAAAGCTACAGTCGAGTTATAACCACATCCGCGCTATAACCAACACCAGTCCGCCCACGCAAAGCACGGGCAGCGGATTGATTGTTTTAAAGCGCCAAAATATCCCTGCTGATACGCCTGCGATTAACCACGGTGTGACCCCACCAGAGGTTGAGCGCAAGATAATCATCGCGCTGGTCAGCAAAAGCCCCGAGGCCAAGGGGGCGAGGGCGTTTTGTACGATTGCCGTCCAGGGTCTGTCATGACTTTTGTGCCAAGCACGCGTCACAAAATACGCCAAGATGGTTGAAGGCCCAAACAACGCAAGCGAAGCAACCAAGGCACCTTGCCAGCCACTGACTTGCCAGCCAATCAAGGTTGCCAACAAGGCGCCTGGGCCAGGTGCCGCACGCGAGATCGCAAACAAATCGATAAATTGCGCGTGGGTCAGCCAGTGATAAATGTCGACGGCCTGCAGATGCATATCGCCCACGACACTTTGCCCGCCGCCCACTGAGATCAGCGATAGCGGAGCAAAGACAACAAACAAATCCAGATAAATGTTTGAGGTTTTCATTAGGCGCGCGGCTTTGTCGATTTAGGACTAATACGCTTTTGATGAATATTGGCAAACACGAGCCCAACAAGTGCCAAACACAAAATGACGGGTACAAGCGGCAGCTTCAATAAAAATAACCCAATAAACACTGAAATACTCAGCGCCAGTGGCCACAGCCCGACACGATAGGATCGCTTGAGTCCGCGGATTCCAACCGACGCTGTCAGCCCAATCGCGCTTGCGGCCAAACCTTCAAGAAAATCGTGGATCCAGCCGATCGAACTCAAATCAAGCAACACAATGCTGAGCAGTACCGCCAAGATCATTGGGGGCACCAGTAAGGCCATCACTGATACCAAGCCGCCCAAACCGCCACGCAGCTTTTGGCCAATATGCAAAGCCAGGTTGGCCACATTGGGCCCGGGCAAGATTTGGCTGATCGTAAGCGCACTCATGAACTCATCTTCGGTCAAAAAGTGATAACGATCCACAAAATCACGATACATCCAGCCCGAAATACCTCCGCCAAAACTGGTTGCCCCGATTTTGGCGAACAGAATAAAAAGCAGCCCAAGTGTTGGGACTGGCGTGGGTGAGGCCGGAGGCGTTGGGGTGAGCGTGCTAGCTGACATGATCGCTAGTATAGGCATCGGCGACCTAGGTTGCAGGGGTATCGTGCTGCCTAGTTGGCATACCTGCCTCTGTTAGAATGCAGGGCTTGTTACAGCGGACAGGTGGCCGAGCGGTTGAAGGCGCACGCCTGGAAAGCGTGTATACGTTCATAGCGTATCGGGGGTTCGAATCCCCCTCTGTCCGCCAAGTATTCAATGAATAAGCGCCTCTCGCGTAGATTTTTATTCCTACATACCCAAAAGCATACCCAAAAATATTTGCTTGATTTCAAGTCAAGTGGGATTCAACACGACTGCTGGTTGCTTGCAGGACAGGGATCGGTCGCGCTTAGCCGTCCTTGTTTGGTCCCAGCGACACCCCACCCCTTGTTGATTTCATCCGGTCGACACCCCACCGTACCCCCACCCCCCAAAATCCATTTGGGTCCCATCCGGCTACCTTTACACCTTGTTCTGCACGAACGATAACCAAGTTTTTGAAAACACTCCCCGTCACTTTTTAAAGTACTGGTAATTTTTTTATTTTTTTTTTTTTGCACACCGTTCGAGTTGTTTAACTCGGATGCGGCCGTAACAAGCCACCCGAAGGTGGATGGTATCAACTTGGCTAACCAAGTTGGCGGCGCTTAATTTAGAAATTAACTTAGGCTTGATCCCACTTCCGTTGCAGCCTTTTCTGCACGCACTCAAAAAAGTAAGTTGCATTTAACTTAGGTCAAGGTTAATGTCCCCAATGCATCAATTAGGGTAGCTTTGCACAAATAGGCATAACTAAAATAATTTTATATATTTTCCCTCGATCTGGTTGCACGTTGACCCCTTCGAGCCGTTAGTTCATCAGTGCTTTGTACGCTTTGCAACCAACTGGAATCGCTAACGTACAAACACCATAGATTGGCTTGACCGTTGATGACTTTAGCTCTGAA
>JBIIWK010000052.1:0-14106 GCA_044338955.1 Burkholderiaceae bacterium | reverse complement strand
CACCATGGGGGCTTTTCCGGTCACTTGGCATACACGTGCCATGGGCTACACCTATTATTTGTTCAAAGATTCGCATCAAGTCTGACATTCTAATACGAAACAGGGTTTTTGATCAAGCCCCTAGGCACGGCGGGCACTTCGCCCGAGAAAAAAGGCCAATGTCGTGCAACCGCCCATGATCCAGCCAAGCGGTGCTGGGCCCGCCATATCCCATAGACTGACCGTCAGGCCGGCCAGCGCCCCGCACGACATCGTGATGGTGCCCATCATGGCCGAGGCCGAGCCTAATTGGCGCCCCTGATCTGAGAGTGCCATGGCGGCAGAGTTTGGCCCAACAAAACCTTGTGTAAACATAAAGCTCATCATGCAAAGCATGATCAGAGGCATGGTGATCCAGCCGACCAAGATCAGGGCCAAGGCGCTCAGACCCGCAGACATCATGGCAAGTAACGCCCACGGCAGCAGTTTTTCGGGGCGGTGCGTCTTTAACAGGCGGGCGCTCACTTGAGAGCCCACGATCAGGCTCAACGCGTTGAACCCAAAAATAAAGCCATAAGACTGCGGCGACACGCCGAAATATTCAATAAACAGGCGTGGCGAGGCCACGATGTAGGCAAACATCGTGGCCGAACCCATGCCGCCCGAAAGCGCGAAAGCGACAAACCGTCGGTGTCGGATCAAGCCCCAATAGGTTCGAAAAATATGCCCCCAACTTAACGCGACCTGCTTTTCGTGGGGCAGGCTTTCTACCATGATGCGCGACACAGCAATCAACAGCGCGATGCCTGCCAGGGTAATGACCGCAAAAATCCCGCGCCATCCCGCGAGCGTCAGGACCTGGGCACCGACCAGGGGCGCCAAAATGGGTGCGATCCCCATCACTAACATCAACATCGATAAGGCACGCGCCGCCTCTTGGGTGCTGTAATGATCGCGCACCACCGCGCGCGAAATCACCATGCCGGCTGCTCCACCCATGGCTTGCACCACACGGCAGACTGTCAAAAACTCAACGGTGGGGGCCAGTGCACATCCAGCAGACGCAAGGATGTAAACGATGAGGGCGCCATACAAAGGAGGCTTGCGTCCAAAGCGATCGGCCAGAGGGCCGTAAATTAATTGCGCGCCTGCCATCCCGATCAGATAGGCTGCAAGGGTACGCTCAACCTGACTGCCCGTGGCGCCCAAATTTGCTGCCATCTCGGGAAACGCCGGCAAATACATGTCGATCGAAATCGGTCCGATCGCGGTCAGAGCCCCCATCAGCAGCAGCCAACCGGGCAGCCCCATCGCGTTTAATCTGCCAGACATAAATGATTCTTTTGCAACAAATCTTGAGTGCCTGGCGTAGGGCTGCTACGACAGGATTGCCAGTGCTTGGGCGCAGCCGCGTCAGATGCTCTCGCGCAGGATTGGCGTTTAGATGCCAACGACCTTGTGCCAATTTCTAAGCAAGGGCCATTGCCGGTTCGATATTGCGAACCGCCTGCGCCGCAATTTCAAATGAGTGCAGTCGCGCCTTGTGATCAAAGATTTGACCCGCAATCATCAGTTCGTTGGCACCTGTTTGCTCGATCAGGCGCTCAAGGCCGCGCTGTACGGTTTCGAGCGAACCCACCACCGAGCAGACTAACGATTCGTTGACTGAGGCTTTTTCGTGGGGCGACCAAAACGTATCGATGTCGTCAATCGGAGGCGGTAACTGACCGCGTGTATTACGACGCATACGCGTGGCATTTTGTTGATGGCTCGTAAACAGGTACTGCGCTTGCTCGTCAGTGTCGGCCGCCACCACATTGACGCCTACCATCGCATGCGACTTGGTCAGTTGCTTGGAGGGCTTGAACAAGCTTTTGTATGCTTGCATCGCCTGTAACAAATAATCAGGGGCAAAATGCGAGGCAAAAGCGTAGGGCAACCCAAAGTGCGCTGCCAATTGAGCGCCGTACATGCTTGAGCCCAAAATCCAAATGGGCACGTGCAGCCCCGCACCCGGAATCGCCTTCACGGCTTGACCTGGTTGGATGTCATCGAAATAGTGTTGTAACTCTTGCACGTCTTGAGGAAACTGATCTGAATTGCCCAACAGATCGCGTCGCAATGCACGCGCGGTTAATTGATCCGTGCCAGGCGCACGGCCAAGCCCTAGGTCAATGCGGTCTGGGAAGAGCGCCGCGAGCGTGCCAAACTGTTCGGCAATCACCAGCGGCGCGTGGTTGGGCAGCATCACGCCGCCCGAGCCAACGCGAATGGTGTTTGTACCCGCCGCCACATACCCAATAATCACGGCGGTCGCCGAACTCGCGTTACCAATCATATTATGATGTTCGGCCAGCCAATAGCGCGTGTACCCCCAACGCTCGGCATGTTGGGCCAAGTCGCGCGAGTTATGCAGGGCATCCGAGGCGGTAAAGCCCTGCGGAATCGGCGAAAGATCTAGAATCGAGTAAGGAATGCTCATCAGTTTCTCTTGGCTGTTTGGGCGGGTTATGCTTATGACCACTTAGCTTGCACGTTTATATCCGTAGCAAATCATAAACCTATTAGGAGCGCAACATGCGTGAAGTCTGGATAACCGGGGCTGCCCGTACTGCAATTGGTGATTTTGGCGGCGGCCTGAAAGATGTCGCCCCCATTGATCTGGGCGCGACGGTGGTCAAAGCAGTGCTGCAACGCTCGGGTGTTGACGGCTCGCAAGTTGGGCACCTGGCCTTTGGTCACGTGATTCACACCGAGCCTCGCGATATGTATTTATCGCGGGTGGTGGCGATTAATGGCGGCCTGCCACAAAGTTCGGCTGCCTTTAACGTCAATCGCCTGTGTGGGTCTGGTTTGCAGGCGATCATCTCTAGCGCCCAGTCGATTTTGTTGGGCGACACCGAGATGGCCATTGGTGGCGGCGCTGAATCCATGAGCCGTGCCGGCTACTTGTCGCAAACCCAGCGTTTTGGTGCCCGGATGGGCGATTCGGTGGTGCTTGACATGATGACGGGGGCCTTACACGACCCGTTTGGTCGCATGCACATGGGCGTCACCGCTGAAAACGTCGCGAACCAATTTAATATTTCTCGTGCGGCTCAAGATGCCTGCGCCACTGAGTCGCATCGTCGTGCCGTGCATGCTCAAAAAGAAGGGCGGTTTAACGACCAGATCGTGCCGGTTGTCATCAAAACGCGCAAAGGCGAAGTCGAGTTCAAAGTCGATGAGCACCCCCGTGCTGACGTCACTGCTGAAGGCCTGGCCGCATTGCGCCCAGTATTTGTGAAAGAAAACGGCACCGTCACAGCGGGTAATGCCTCGGGCATCAATGACGGCGCGGCAGCGGTGCTGATGATGAGTGGCGAAGCCCTCAAATCAAGTGGCGCTAAACCCTTAGCGCGCCTAGTGGCCTATGCCCATGCCGGTGTTGATCCCAAAATTATGGGGATTGGCCCCGTGCCAGCCACCCAAGCCGTCATGAAACGCGCCGGTTTGACGGTTGATCAAATGGACGTGATCGAAGCGAATGAAGCCTTTGCTGCACAGGCGTGTGCGGTGGCCCAAGAGCTCAAGCTTGATCCAGCCCGCTTAAACCCTAATGGCAGCGGTATTTCGTTGGGTCACCCTGTTGGGGCAACCGGTGCCATCATCACCACCAAAGCGATTTACGAATTACATCGCACCGGCGGTCGCTATGCGCTGGTCACCATGTGTATTGGTGGCGGTCAAGGTATTGCGGCTATTTTCGAAAGAGCCTGATTACGGGATTAAGGTAGGCTACGGGCGTTACTTTTTTTGGGGCGCCGGGAGTCTCTTTTTAGTCGTCTGGACGAGGCAGCGAAAGCTGCCTTTTTTGTGCAATATGGTGGTTTGAACCAGATAGCGAAAGCTCAGTTAACTGAAGGGCAGGCCGCTAAAGCTGTTTGTTTAGGCAATACTGGCTTAGATCAACACTGCCCAAGTTCAGCCAGTGAGATCACTTGATTGGCCGCAATAATGAGGTGGTCGAGCAAGGCGATATCCACCACGGCTAATGATTGCTTGAGTTGTTGCGTCAGCGCAATGTCTGCCCGGCTGGCTTTAGCCCACCCAGAGGGATGGTTGTGCGCCAAGATGACTGCAGCCGCATGGTGCGCCAGGCCCGCCTTGACCAGTTCGCGTGGGTAAATCGTGGTTTCAGTCAGCGTCCCGCACGAGATCTCGTCGGCTTGAATCAAGCGGTGTTGATTGTCTAAAAATAGTGCCATGCAGCGTTCGACGGAGGCGTGCCCGAGCAAAGTTAGACAATAAGCCTTTACTTGGGCCGGGTGTTTGAGAGAGCAATCGCGTTTGAGATCTTCTTCAAGCGCCCGCTTCGAAAGCGCTGAAATCGCGGCCAACTGACAAATTCTGGCGTCACCCAAGCCAGTGATTCCTCTTAGTGCTTGGCTGTTCGCGCTGAGTAAGGGGCGGATTCCACCAAATTGAACTAAAAGTGCTTGAGCTAAATCGATCGCGTTCAGCCCCCGCGTTCCGGTGCCTAAAATGACTGCCAGAAGTTCGGCATCGGTAAGCGCTGAGGCGCCAGCCTGCAGCAGTCGTTCGCGGGGGCGTTGATTTAAAGGGATGGTGTTGCGCAGGGTCATCTCGAAGGCTCTAGAATAGGCGTTTTGCCAAGCCTGATACGGTGACAGATTTTGAATGATCAAACTACAAACGTGCCGCCCGTTGTCCGTGCGGACTCTTACCTGACCCTGCATTACCGCATCGTTCTTGAAAGTGGCCCCGCCGCCGGCTCGACTTTTATGGATACCTTTGCTGGCCGTCCCGCGACCTTGCAGCTTGGTGGCGGGCAGTGGTCGCCTGGCATGGAGGCCCCCTTGTTGGGACATCCTGAGGGCGATTGCTTTAGCTATACCTTGAAGCCGCACGAGGCCTACGGCGATCGTAACCCTGGCCTGATCCAGCGGGTGTCGCGCGCCATGCTCACCGAAAATGCGGGTGCGGATGCAGGCTTTACCCCCGGGGATATGGTTGAGTTCACAGCGCCCAATGGTGGGCGCTATTCAGGCGTGTTGAAAGAGCTTAGTGATGAAAGCGCCTTATTCGATTTCAATCATCCCTTAGCAGGCATTACCTTGCGTGTCGATATCGATCTGTTAGGGGTGCTGTGATGACAGTTGTTTCAAGCGTCGATTTAAAAAATCTTCCCGGCCACGGCGCCGAGATTGTATTGGCGCAGCCCCGCGGGTTTTGCGCAGGTGTTGATCGTGCGATCGATATCGTTGAGCGCGCGCTTGAGCTGCACGGCGCACCGATCTATGTGCGTCACGAAATCGTCCACAATCGCTATGTCGTTGAAGATTTGCGCACTAAAGGTGCCGTATTTATTGAAGAGCTCGAGCAAGTGCCTGCCGGGGGCATTGTGGTGTTTTCGGCGCATGGCGTGTCAAAAGCAGTGCGTCGCGAGGCCCAGGGTCGCGGCTTACAGGTGTTTGATGCGACCTGCCCCTTAGTCACCAAGGTGCACATTGAGGTCGAGCGTATGCGCGCGGCCGGCCGAGAAATCATCATGATTGGTCATAAAGGGCACCCTGAGGTCGAAGGCACCATCGGTCAGGCTAACGATGGCATGTATCTGGTTGAAACCGTACAAGACGTTCTAGCCCTGCAGGTAAAAGATTCGACGCAACTCGCGTTTGTGACGCAAACGACCTTATCGGTAGACGATGCGGCAGAGGTCGCCGCAGCCTTGCGGACCAAATACCCAAGCATCATTGAACCTAAAAAAAGTGACATCTGTTATGCCACGCAAAATCGACAAGATGCCGTCAAGGTGATGGCACCCGATTCAGATCTTGTCTTGGTGGTAGGTAGTGCGAACAGCTCAAACTCAAATCGTCTGCGCGAAGTGGCAGAGCGTAAAGGCATCCCGGCCTACTTGATCGATGGGGCAGAGTCGATTGACCCTGCTTGGTTGGTAGGGCGAAGCCGTATTGGAATCTCGGCGGGTGCCTCGGCGCCCGAATTATTAGTGCAGCAAGTGATTGATCGCTTAAAGTCGTTGGGTGCAATCTCGGTGCGCACCATGCAAGGCTTGCACGAAAATGTTTCGTTTCCCCTGCCCAAAGGTTTGTCGCGAAAGGTCCTTGAGTTAGGCGACAGCAAGGTCGTTGAGTGAGACGATTTTGTTGCAATCGTTTCAAACCTCACGGATTCGATTACTCGGTAAGCGCTTGGTCTGCTCAAGGCGAACCCGTTTGCGATAGATTGCGACAAGGGCACGTTAAATGACTCAGTCTTTTGTTTCTTTGACAGCTAAACAAGTGATGCAAGACGCGCCGGTAATCCCGGTGATTGTGTTGCATGACGCGGCGCACGCCGTGCCGCTTGCACGTGCCTTGGTGGCGGGTGGCATCCGTATGCTTGAAATCACCTTGCGCACGTCTGCCGCGCTTGAGTGTATGCGTGTCATTCGAACCGAGGTGCCTGAGGCGATTGTGGGGGCGGGCACAGTATGCACTGCGCGCGATGTTGACGCCTGTCTTGAGGCCGGCGCACGTTTTGCGGTCAGCCCTGGCTACACCGCGCAGTTGGGGCTTGCCTGCCGCGACCGTGGGTTGCCGTTACTGCCTGGTGTCGCCACTGCCAGCGAAATCATGCAGGCTCAAAACGATGGCTATACCGAATTGAAGTTTTTTCCGGCAATGCAGGCCGGTGGTGTGGCGATGCTCAAAGCTTTGTATGGGCCTTTCGCGCACATTCAATTTTGTCCAACCGGGGGGATCACCGCGCAAAACGCGGGTGAGTTTTTAGCCTTGCCTAATGTGGTCTGTGTAGGTGGGTCTTGGTTGGTGCCGGCCGAGGCATTGGCTCAGGGCGATTACAAGCGTATCGAAGCCTCGGCGCGCGAGGCGGCGCAGCTTGCACCACAAAACAGTGCGCATCAAAAAACGTAAGTGCAGCTATTTTTGATGTGATGTCGCTACGCATGTGTTGCGGGTGCATCTAAAACCGCTTGATCCAAGCTAGTTACAAAACGGCTTGCACTTCTTTCGCGGTCGGTAAGCAAGCGACAGCACCCCAATTTTGTACCGCTAAAGACGCTGCAGTATTGGCATAGCGCGCAGCGGTCACCAAGTCGTCACCTAACGATAGTCTGGCTAAGATGTTGCCACAAAAACAATCGCCCGCGCCCGTGGCATCGACCATGTTAACGCTGCGGCCAGGTATCAATACTGAGTCATATTGGGTCTGCCCGGCCTTGCTGCCTGCCGGCAAACGTTGCTCGCTGACTAACGCACCTTGTGCGCCAAGTTTGAGTACAACGCGAGGTGCCCCTTGATCGTGCGACCAGCGAGTGATTGCTTCAGGGTCGGTTAAACCGGTGAGCGCGGTCATATCCTCGAGGCTGGGTAAAAACAAATCACAACGACTGACCGTATTGGCAATATGAATGCGCGCACGCTCAATCGACCAAAGTTTCAACCTAAGATTTGAATCAAAAGACACCAAGGTGCGCGAGCGACGTGCAATGTCGAGCGCAGCAAAAACAGTATTGCAGGCTTGGTCAGAAATCGCCAACGAGATGCCAGACACGTGCAGCCATTTGGCGCGGCTGATGAGTGCAGCAGGCGCGCCCGACAGCCAGTTGACGTTCATTTTGCTGGCTGCAGAATCTGCGCGCCGGTAGCTAAAGGCGTGGCCTGCCGGGCCATGGGTCACAAAATAGATGCCGGTGGGCGCATGCGCATCCACCTCAAGACCTTCGATGTTGACGCCTTCTGTCTGCCACAACTGACGCAGTTGTTGCGCAAAAAGATCATCGCCTACGCGCGTGAGGTAGGCGGTGCGCACCCCTGCGCGTGAGGCTGCAATCGTGGCATTGCTGGTGTCACCGCCAAAGCCTTGCAAATATTGAGGTTGGCCAGGCGAGGTTTGGTTGAATTCAACCATGGCCTCACCCAAGGCAACGACCTCAATATTTTTTTCGTGACGCGTTGTAGCTAAAACCATGAGAATCTCGGTCTATGTTTCGCAAGACGCGCTGACTGTTGAGCATCGAGCTATTTAGATTGCACAATTAAATGATCTTGATAAAAACGGGCCATCTCATTAAACAGACTAAAGCGCTTGACCTCGTTCATGATCCCATGCGTGCCTTCACTTTTGCTCGCTCCCAAACGAGCAGCTTAGCCGCCGTTACTTTGGCTTCGCGTAATCGCTTTCAATCCACGCGTGGGCGCTATTTGAGTTGAGCTTGAAGTTAGGTTTGACTTTAATTTGCGCAAGTTCAGTACCGTCAAGATCTGTGGCGCTCAAGAGTGCGTGTGGATCGTCTTCGTCTAAGACGATGTCCAAGGCCACAATGATTTGTTGATGATTCGAGGTAACGGTTACTTTTTTGTGCAGAGTGGCTTCTAAGTGCTGTTCGTGACGACGCACCACCTCAGACGCGGTTTTGATCAGCGTGTTGAAGGCGTTGATATCTAAAGGTTTGGGGTTCTTTTTATCGCGGCCCATTGTCCAAGGGCCGATCAAGGCGGGCTCGGCTTGGCCATCAGGGGTCATTTCAACGGCCCAACCATCGTCGTCTTCATTTTTGACTACACGTGCTGTCCAGCCCTTTTGCGCCCACAGGCGAGGTTCGTGGATGACGGTGGCTTCTTGGCCGGGATCTTCAGACTCAGAGTCTGTGGTGCTAGCGTGTGTGTTCATTGCTGTATTTTAGGCGTATTTTTTTTTTGGACTGATCTGTGTCGGAGCCTAAATATCCAGTGTTGCTAAAGCCTTAGCCCTTGAAATGCGTTGTTTGAGCATGAGTCGGTAGTCAGCACACAGCATTGTCGTGTCAGGCTACCCGAGCGCCGCTAGAGCACGGGCTTTGGCGCCATGTCGACTTAGGGCACCAAGCTCAAGAACAAGTAGGCAGCAAAAACAACCAAATGCACAACGCCTTGTAACACCGTGGCGCGCCCAATTGCGATGGTGAGCAAACTTAGTAGAAAGGTCAGGGCTAAAAATGTCATGCCAACGTGGTCGACACCTAAGCTTAACGGCAGATCAAAAAAGATCGAGATAAAAGCGACGGCCGGAATGGTGAGCCCAATGCTGGCGAGCGCCGAACCAAGCGATAGGTTCAGGCTCGTTTGCAGGCGATTTGCCATGGCAGCCCGCGTGGCAGCCACCCCTTCGGGGAGCAATACTAAAAGTGCGATCGCAATACCGATCACCGAACGCGGGGCGCCAACACGATCGATCGCAGCTTCAATCGAGGGGCTCAGTGCCTTGGCCAGTAGGACAACAGCGACTAAAGACACGAGCAGCAACACAACACTGACAGCTGTTTTAGTATTTGACGGTGCGGGAGCATGCACCTCAGGGTCGGCAAGTGCGGCGTCGTGACTTGGTAAAAAATAGTCGCGATGACGCACCGTTTGAATAAATACGAACGTGCCATAAAGAACTAGAGACAAAACACCCGCCAACATCAATTGACTATTTGAAAACGTCGGACCCGGAGTGGTCGTGGTGAAATTAGGCATGACCAACGTGAGTACTGCCAGCGCAATTAAGACCGCGAGGCTTGAGTTTGTGCCCTCTACTCGAAACGACAGAATGCGGTGCCGCAAGCCACCTAAAAATATCGAAACACCGATGACGCCATTCATCACGATCATCACTGCAGCAAACACCGAGTCGCGTGCGATCAAGGCGCCATCGGCACCTGCCGACAACATAATTGAAACAATGAGTGCAACTTCGATAATTGTGACCGAAATGGCCAGCACTAATGTGCCCAGAGGTTCGCCAGTTTTGTGCGCAATCACTTCGGCTTGATGTACGGCGTTAATGACTGCGGCAATCAAGAGCACCGCCATCAAAATGATTTGCCACAGGGTCTCAGGGTAAGGGATCATTGGCGAGTACCTTTTGGCGATTGGGTGGAGTCAGTATTGTAATCAACCGAACCCTTTCGCTATTCGCCCTTAAAGTTGACATCGAGGCTTAGATGCGTTTGTAGTTTCGGAGTCGGCGGATGACAGGTAGTGTCGTTTCAATTCGCGGTCGCGCGCGATTGCTCGATGATTTTCTTCCATTTGGCCGACTCTGACACTATGAGTGCTTCCATTGCCTCTGGCGTGCCACCTTTTGCTGTAGCACCATTTTTTTCGTATTGTTCACGCACGGCGGGCATTTGAAGCACGATATTAATTTCGCGATTGAGTCGCTCAATAATTGCGCGAGGTGTGCCGGCAGGCGCAGTGACATAGTTGACCGGCGCGGCATCAAAGCCAGGCAAGGTGTCTGCGATCAACGGTAGCTCAGGTAATGCAGGGTTGTGCTCAAGTGTAGAGATCGCAAGCGCTTTGAGGTTATTCGCTTTGATATGCGGCAGATAAACCGAAACGGTATCGATCGCCATTTGAACCGAGCCCCCCAAAAGTTCAGTAATTGCAGCGCCCGATCCTTTATAGGGCACATGTACGATCTCAATCTGCGCCATCGTCTTGAACAGTTCGCCGGCTAAGTGGCTCGAAGAGCCGATCCCTGCGCTTGCAAAATTAATCGTGCCCGGTTTCTCTTTAGCCAGCGCAATGAGTTCAGCGACTGAATTAGCGGGCAGATTTTTATTCACCACTAAAACATTACTACCTTGAATCACTTGCGATACCGAGCTAAAACTCTTGATGGGATCGTAAGGCATCTTGTCCATCAGATGTGGGTTGGTCATCTGTTGGCCTGGTGTTGCGTAGAGCAGGGTGTAACCGTCAGGTGAGGCGTTGGCGACAATATTTGCGCCGAGGGTGCCGCCGGCACCCGGCTTGTAGTCAATGATGATGGGTTGTCCCAGTCGCTGCGACAATTGCTCGGTCATCGTGCGCGCGTTGTTATCGGCACCGCCGCCGGCGGCAAAGGGCAATATCAAACGTATGGGTTTGTTAGGGTAGGTTTGTACTTGCGCGAGCGTCAGTGCCGGCAGGCCTAGCAAGAGTGCGGCGAACAAGACCAAGTGCTGGCGCACGAGATGTAATGGGCCCAAATGGTGCATGTTAAGTCTCCGCTGTGTCTTGACCCTGTATTTGCGCCAGCGTCTTATTTATCTTTCTGTATTTGCAATGATAACGGCAAAGGTGCCAAGCATCGACTTTGCAGGCCTTGCTGGGTAGCAATCGCCGGTTAAGGGGTAGAGCCATAGCGCCGAGTAGTGCCAAAAAAAACTCTTACACAGCAATCTGTATAAGAGTTTTTGGTGCCAATGAGGGGAATCGAACTCCTGACCTTCTCATTACGAATGAGCTGCTCTACCAACTGAGCTACATCGGCTTGATCAAAAATTATATCAGAGCTTACCGTAGGCCAACGGCGCCTCTAACTTCGATGTTGATTCGATCAAGGGTGACTCCACTGCTATCGATCAGCGCAATATTGTGCTGTCCGGGTCTAGGTTGCCAAGTTGTGCTGTTTCCGCCTGATAAAACTGTGTCATTGATCTTCCAGTGCAACGAATGTTGAGCGCCAAACTGCTCTGCTTTGAGCGTAACGTGTTGGGCAGAGTCGGGTATGTCTGGGTCAAGTGCCAAAATGGTGCCCTGAGTCGGCATGACGATTCGTGCGTTCGGTTTGCTGGCAAGAGTTGACTGTGTTCCGCTTGAGTTGCTTGAATCAAAAGCAGGGGCAGGGTGCTTAGCTGAGGCACCGGATGCGTGAAAAGCAGCGGTGGCCGTTGGAGTGGCCTTGTTTAGTTCAGCGAGCTGAGGGTCGGCACGATTCAAGGTGAAGAGTGTTTGTTCGGTACCTTGGATAAACCACTCTTGGTGTGGCGCTTCAAGGGGTTTGCCACTTGCGTCGGTCAGTTCAACGGTTTGGTTGATGACATCGCGTGGCGATTGCGCAGGCTGACTAGATTTTTCGCGATGCAGGTACGACATGATCTCTGCCCATACCGGTGCAGCACCGGTGGTACCGCTCACATCCCACATGGGTGCGCCGTTGGCATTACCCACCCACACGCCCACGGTGTAATGCTCTGAATACCCTAACGCCCAGTTATCACGCATGTCTTTGCTCGTGCCGGTTTTTACGGCGCTCCAAAAACGAGTGTTCAAGACGCTGTCAGTGCCAAAGGTGCTGGCCCGCGCGTAGGGGTCACTCAAAATATCGCTCACAATAAAGGCGGCACGCGCATCGAGAGCTTGGTGCTCAAGACCGAGCGGTGAGGCACGCTCAAGACTGAGCTCGCCACGCGCTGGGCCTAGCAGCGCGGTCAAGGGTGTGTAGCGCCCCGCGTTTGCCAGTGTTCGATAGGCATTGCTTAAATTCAGTAACGACACCTCTGCGCTGCCCAGTGCGAGGCTGTAGCCGTAATAATCACCCGATTGCTTCAAGGGTAAACCAACACGCTTTAACTGTTGCGCGAAGGCCTCTGGGGTGACCATCATTAAAGTGCGTACCGCAGGCAGGTTCAGCGAGGCGGCTAACGCAGTACGGACTGAGACCCAGCCTTTGAATGAGTGATCATAGTTTTGAGGGATATACAGCCCAGCTCCGGTTTGAAGCTGCGCACTCGAATCATCCAGTAAGCTCGCCGCCGTGAGGCGTTGCTCGGTAATGGCTTGGGCATAGAGAAAAGGCTTTAAGGTCGAACCGGGTTGTCGTAGGGCCAGCACAGTATCAACGTGTTGGGCCTTGCTCAGAGCACCCGATGACCCCACCCAGGCCAAAATTTCGCCCGTCTTGTTGTCTAACACGATCACGCCTCCGTCCTCGACCTGGCGTTTGCGTAACTCGCGCAACTGGCCTTGCAGCGCTTGAACAGCCACGCGTTGCGTCGAGGCGTCGATGGTCGTTTTGATCGAGGTGCTGAGGGGTGCCGTGGGTGATTTCGCGCGTCGCCATTCGGCGACACTGTAGCGCGCCACCTGTGGGGCAATCCCTGTGCTCGGTTCAAAGGCCTTGCGTTGCAGCGCTTGGTAAACGATCTGCTCAAGCCCGTCGCACACGTTCGCAGGCGAGTTTGCTTCGATTAAACGCAGCACGCCACACGCGCGTCGTGAAACCTCAGAGGGCACTGCATTTGGGCCACGCACCAGCGCCGCTGCAATTGCGGCATCTTGATTGTTGAGACCTTGCGCCGCCTTGCCAAACAAGGTTTGGCTCAGCGCGTCAATGCCAACAGTTTCACCTCGAAAGGGCGCAAGGTTGAGGTATGCCTCAAGAATTTGGTCTTTACGCCACTTTCGTTCAAGCCACTCTGCCGAGATCGATTGCTCAACTTTTTTTGTAAAGGTACGCCCCGCTTTTTTACTTTTTAAGTCATCGTCTAGTAAGCCAACCAATTGCATGGTCAAGGTCGAAGCCCCGCGGGTCTTTTGATTAAAAAGATTGCCCCACGCAGCAGAAGACACTGCACGCCAGTCGATGCCGCTATGCTCATAAAAGCGTTTATCTTCGCTGAGCAAAATTGCCTGACGAAGAGCGGGTGACACCGCGTCAAGTGCAATCCATTGTCCTCGTCGTACGCCCTGATTCGTGCGCACCCGATGAATAAGCTCACCGTGTCGATCGAGAATGCGCATGTCAGAGGGCTCATGAGAGGCTTTCACCTCAGCAAAGGATGGTAATTCTTCAGCGCCCGCATGACCCGCGACGAGGCAAACCCCCAGTATTGACAGACAAAGCACCCCACGGATAGCGTTCCAGGGCCAGCGGGTAGGGCGCGCAGTCATCGCACGACGACTGGTGGGTTTGGTGTTTCGCCAAACATTTCAGGGGCGTACATCGCTTCAACGCGTGAGGCGGGTAACGAGAAGGTGCCGGCGTTATTTAAGCGAATGGTGTATTGAAGCTTTGAAACACCTTCAGGCACATATTCGTAATACGCCTTGAGCGCTTCGAGACCGCGCTCTTGAAAGGCAAGCCAGGCATTGGCCTGCGCTTGTTCACCGGTTGTCGCCATTTGCGAGTCACGACCTAGGCCGCTGCCGAGAATCGTTGCGCCCGCCGGAATAGCATCCGTTAAGGCGACCCACGTCATCGCACTTGAGGCGTTGAACTCAAGGGTGATCCGCAAGATATCGCCACGGCTAAAGGTCCCAGGCGGCAGAGTTTTGTCTGCCTGCTCGATGGGGGTGACCGACCGTTTGA
>JBIIWK010000063.1:0-12941 GCA_044338955.1 Burkholderiaceae bacterium | reverse complement strand
TAGTATCTCGATCAGTGACGGCAATAGTGGTAATAACTACAGTGCGACGCTGCAGAACTCGACGACTAACGTAATTAATAAGGCCGCGCTAAGAATCACTGCTGCGAATGACGCGAAGTTTGTCACGCAAACAGACGCGGCTGGAGCTGCCAGTAACTGCGGTGCTGGCGTAACGTGCGTCGGTGGCTACGGCGGGATGCTCTTGAATGGCTTGGTAAACGGCGAAACGACTGCAGATTTGACGGGTAGTGCCGCCGTGATACGTGCAAATTTTACGACAAACTCAGCTGATTTCTATCCGGGCGTATTGAGACCTTCTGGCTATTCGTCGAACAACTACAACATAACTTATGTGGATGGCGACTATACGATTGTTCCGGCCCAACAGCTGCTTGTAAAAATTATCCCCCAAGCGATAATTTACGGAAATACAGTTAGCTATACCAGCAATCTATCCGCGAAGTATCTGGATGCAGATAATTCAACGATCGTGTTGCTCTCGCCACTGATCACTGGTGCACAAGTCAGTGTCAATGACGGTGTGGGTGGTGCCGCGTCCTTCACGATTTCCGCGGCGGGCTCAAGCACAAGCTCTTCTGGTTACATCAAGGTCGGCGGGTATAACTTCGCAGCGATTGATGCTGTCACCACAGGTGCCAACTTTAGTAATAATTTAGTGTTGGTGGGTTCGTTAAGCGTTGCACCAATCATGATGACAACAGCCGATTTAGGTGTATCTGGCGTAACGAAAATCTATGATGGACGCGCAAGCATCAATGGGTTGACCTTAGAGGTCAACCCTGGCTTGACGCGTTTGTTGCCCAATGACGTCGTTTCTGCAATTGGCACAGGTACGTTTAATAGCCAAGACGTTGGAACCAGCAAACCGATTGGTGTCAACGTTGCTCTAAGCGGGGTTGATGCAGGAAATTACGCGATGAGCGCAACCACCCTGTCAGCCAACATAGGCACAATTAACCAACTCGGCAGTGTGACTTGGGTTGGTCCGTCAACGGGCGGTGTTTGGTCTGATTCTTCGAATTGGCTCGGAGGGGCTACGCCAACAATGAGTAACGTCGCGGAAGTCGTGATTCCGGTCGGCAAAACAGTGGTCTACGATAGTTCATCCGTGGGGCAAACGATAAGCACAATTGTGAACAATGGCATCATCGCCTTTAGCAGCGCGAGTCACTTTACTCTGGCTAATCTGGTCACGGGCACTGGTAGTATTCAATTAAGCGGTACAGGCACTGTGACCCTCTCTGGTAACAACACCTTCATCGGCGGAGTAAATATCAACGGCTCCTCACTCGTTGTAGGTAGTGCGAACGCCTTGGGTACCGGTTCGGTGACATCTAATGGTGGCAACTTGAGTGTTGCGAATGGCGTCACACTGCCGTCTTTGAGTGTAAATGGCTCTGTTAGTTTGTCGAGCACGATTCGCTCCTCTGGCGAACAAACGTATTCGGGTGCGGTAATGCTCTCGGGAGGAAGCTCTGGAAACGCAATGCGTTTGGTTTCTGATAATTCAAATATCAACTTTAACGGAACGTTGAATTCGGATGCTTTTGATCGATCTCTGTCTGTGGTAGCTGGCTCAGGCACTATATCCTTCGGTGACAAAGTTGGAGGATTTCCAACGAACTATGCGGCTTACACTACGAGCGGACTAGGAGCGAATATTCATGACTTAGTAGTTGACGCCAACAGTATTGTCATTAAGGGGGATATCTTGACGTTGAATACCCAAGTCTATCGGGGATCAATTAGTATTTCGAATAATGGTTCGAATGGGCTCGTGCGTAAGTTATTGTCGGTCGATCCATCTATTACAATTGCCGGCACGATTGACGACGTAACCCCATATACGCACTCTGTGTATATTGCTGCAGCATCGCTCGTTGCGGCGAATCAATCCGTGGTGGATTTGCAATTAGGCGCAACAGGTGTTGGATCGAAAATTCCGTTACTGCGTTGGGAGATCTATAGCGGCTTACAGGACACGACTCCTACTGCGCTGTTGGGTACGATCGCTCAAGGCCAAGCAGGAACGATTACATTTAATGGAACGAGCATACCCTCAGGTTCGTATGTTGTGGCTTTGCAGAATACAAGCTCTGTAAGCCTGGGTAATGACCTCAGCGAGAAATCCATTGCGACGCTAGAGTGGTCAACTCTATCGAATAAGACAGATGTTCTGAAGGCAGTCGATTTGTCAAAGAATCTTCTCGCTCAAGTTAGATCGAGCGGTAGTCTCTTAGAGGCGCCATTGACTGCACCGATGCGGGCTCTAACATTGGGCGAGTTTGAGCGCGCCTTTACGCCCGATGAGCCAGTGACCTCTGTAACGATTTCGACCGAATCGGTCGTGACTGAGTCGCCTTCAGCGTCTGAATCGCTCGCAGACGGATTAGTGCATGTACAAGTTGAAGTCGTCGCGGATGCGGTGACCAGCGTCATCACTTCGACAATTTCGGCAACGGAGTTTTCTTATGTTGTACCTCAGACTGTAATACGCTCTGACGATACACCGGAATCCGCAAAAAAATCTGATGCTGTATTTGAGGTGAAGGCTATCATGGACGATGGCTCACCCCTCCCGAATTGGTTGTCTTTTGAGCCAAGTACAAGAACCTTCTCTGCGGCGGTTGTTCCCGCAAGTGTCAAGGCGCTGCCGATCAGAGTTCAGGTGCTGAGCGACACAAAGGTCTTGCACGAGACGAAGATCACAATTGGCACGAAGTAATTTTGGTTCATTCTTCTCCGTATTGGTGTCTCTTTAAAATTGGCTGGCCGGCTGCAGCAATTGCTTATGCGTCCAACAAAGAAAAATTGCAAAAATTAATATAGCTTTGCGATTTTTGATCTCATCAGGCACCGTCAAACCGCCTACTCTGTGAACGCTTAGCCACAAGCTGCCATGCACGTGCATGGCAACGGGCAAGCGATTGCCTAAGAGCCCGAACCCCCATGACAAGCCCCGCCGAAGTCGCAGCCAAACCGATCATTTTGGTGGTTGACGACACGCCTGATAACTTATCTTTAATCGCGGGTTTGTTTAAAGAGTTTTATACGGTCAAAATTGCTAACAGCGGTGAAAAAGCCTTAAAGATCGCTCAAAGCGAGAGCAAGCCGGCGTTGATCTTGCTGGATGTGATGATGCCAAACATGGATGGCTACGAGGTGATCGGTCGTTTAAAGGCCGATAGCGCAACGCGCGATATTCCGGTGATTTTTTTGACCGCAAAAACGGACATCGAAGACGAGGCAAAAGGCTTAGAGCTTGGGGCGGTGGATTACATCACCAAACCGATTAGTCCCCCTGTTGTGTTGGCGCGCGTGAAAAATCATTTGATTCTCAAGGCGGCAAAGGATGCGATCGAGGGTAATCGAAAAATTCTTGAAGATGAAAAAAAGCTTTTAGAGATTGAACAGCTCAAAACTGAAAAATTGATGCTCAATATTTTGCCTAAACCCATTGCCGATCGCTTAAAGCGAGGCGAAAAAAATATCTCTGGGGCGTATCCTGAGGTTACGATTTTATTTGCTGATCTGGTGGGGTTCACTGCGATGTCGAGTCAACTGCGTGCGGCTGAGCTCGTGAGTTTGCTCAACGATCTGTTTACACGCTTTGATCGGCGTGCAGAAGATCTGGGCGTTGAAAAAATTAAGACAATTGGTGATGCGTATATGCTGGCGGGCGGCATCCCCATCCCGCGCGGTGATCACGCCGAGATTACAGCCGAGATGGCCCTTGGCATGTTCGAAGATTTGAACGGCTTCAATCGCGAGCGCGGTAAAGAGTTGAAGATGCGGGTGGGGTTGAACTCGGGCCCTGTGGTTGCTGGTGTGATTGGGTTTACTAAGTTCTCGTACGACTTGTGGGGCAGCACGGTCAATACTGCAAGTCGCATGGAGTCGACTGCCGCCCCAGGCACCATCCAAATTTCGGCGATGACGCATGAGCTGCTTCAAGATAACTACATTTTTTCAAAAAATGGGTTAATTCAGTGCAAGGGCTTGGGCGAAATCGAAGCCTATGCCCTGGTGGGAAAGCGCTGAGCCAAAGTCGTTGCGTCCCTTACGCCATGCGTGCCTGTGGCAGAAAGGGTTGCAATAGCCTCATCAACTTAATCGTAGCGCTGAAAGAGGTGATTGCAACCGCACGCTCTACTTAGTCTTGTTTCTCAATCTTCGCGTCTTGCAAGATCTTGCCCCAGCGGGTGTACTCGGCATTCACATAGGCTTGAAACGCAGCGGGGTTTTCCATGCTTGAGGGCATAATGCCGGCCGCTTCGAGCTTGGCTCTGACATCGGCGCGCGCAATTGTTTTGATCAGCGCAACGTTGATTTTTGCCACGACCGGCTCTGGAGTTTTGACTGGTACAAATAGCCCCAGCCAGTTCACCGCACTAAAGCCAGGTAAAAAGTCGCCGACTGGTGCGAGGTTCGGCAAAAAGTTCATGCGTTCGGGGCTCGTCACGGCGATACCTTTAAGTCGTCCATCAGCCATCATTGGCATCAAGGGCGAAATATCCATCACGATCCCATCAACGTGGCCCGCAACGGTATCCGTTACCGCAGGCCCTGCGCCCTTGTAAGGCACGTGAACCAGGCGCCCTTTAGAAGCCGCTTGCAACAACTCAATCGTAAGGTGCGACACGCCACCCGTGCCAGCAGACGACAGGGTGACATCGCGTGTTTTAGAAACGGCAATGAGATCAGCAATCGTTTTGACGTTTGGCAGAGTCGGGCCCATCGCAATCCCTAGCGGTGTAGAACCCACGCGATTGATCGCACGAAAATCAACAGGCGTATTAAAAGGTGGGGTCTTTGCAGCTTGGGGTGAAACAATAATTGGACTTAGGCTGCCCAGCAAAATCATGTAGCCATCGGGCGCGGCGCGCGACACATAGGTGCCCGAGATCATGCCGGCAGCGCCAGGCTTGTTCTCGATCACCACCGTGGCACCAAGCGCCTCGCCCAAGGCTGGAGCGATCGCGCGCGCGGTCAAGTCGTTAGAGCCTCCAGGAGGGTAACTCACGACCAGGGTGACGGGTTTGCTGGGGTAGTCTTGTGCAACGGCTTGCGAAATAACGAAGCTACTGGTGATGAGTAGTGCCCCGCAGAGTGCGTGCCCAAGAAATTTATGCTTTGAAACGTCTCGTCTATTCATGGTTGTCTCACTGTTGAATTTTATTTCGGTGAAGTATAGCGGCAGGTACCTTGCCCAACAGTATATGCACAAACAAGAAGCGATATGCACAAAATGAGTACTCCGGGGCGGGTCAAGTTAGTCGACACTAGAGTGTTCTCTGTTGATAGGATCGTGCGTGATGAAGCTGCTAAATTTTGTAAAGATCTTGCAAGGGCATCAGGCGCGTGCCTGTCTCGTGCTGGTTGCCATGCTGACCGGTGCCGCCTCAGTTGCGGGAGAGTTGACGATTTATAGTTCAGCCGAAGGGGATAATCTAAAAAATTTCGCCTCACGCTTTAGCAAGGCACACCCAGAGATCAAAGTTACGTGGGTTCGCGATTCAGCCGGAGGCATTCAGGCGCGCGCCATCGCTGAAAAAGACAGCCCTCGCAACGACCTTTTCTTTGGACACGCAGTGACTAATTTAATGGCACTTGATGCCATGAAATTACTGCAACCCTACCGCCCCGTAGGTGTTGAAAAGTTGAATGATAAGTTTCGCGATCAACGCGATCCTCCAACCTGGACGGGTCTCTGGGGGTTTGGTGCTGCAATTTGTTTCAATACCGTCGAAGCTCTAAAGAAAAACCTACCTAGGCCAGAGAAGTGGTCTGATCTGACCGACCCTGTTTACAAGGGGCAAATCACGATGCCAAACCCCTCGTCCTCTGGGACGGGCTTTTTGAATGTGTCGGGCTGGCTTCAACTCATGGGCAAGGATAAAGCTTGGGCATTTATGGATGCATTACATCAAAATATTGCAAGCTATTCGTATTCGGGTTCAAGGCCTTGCGAACAAGCTGCAGCCGGGGATTATGTCATCGGAATTTCTCTACCATCACGTGGCGCAAGCCTAAAGTCAGTCGGCGCACCGATTGAAGTCATTATTCCTGCTGAAGGTATTGGTTGGGAGTTGCAAGGTGTGGCGATCACACAGGCAACTAAAAATCTGAAAGATGCGCAAACGTTCGTCGACTGGGCTGTCACACAGGAGGCTATGAACGCCTATGCCGCTCGTGCCGAGATCGTTGCCTATCCCGTTAAAACTCCAAAGGCGAAAAATCTTCCGCCTGAATTGACGAGCCGCCTGATCAAAAATGACTTTGCTTGGGCCTCAGAGAATCAGGCGGATATTATTAAAGAATGGCGCACACGTTATGACAGTAAGACCGAGGTGAAGAAGTAACACGCCGACCTATTCAACTTTAATCTTCGCTGACTTCACGACCTCTGACCAGCGGGCCGATTCTTTGGTAAAAAAGGCTTTGAATTCTGGCGCACTGAGTGACATGGGTGTGGCACCCATGCTCTCAAGTTTTGCCGTCATCTCTTGCGTTTTGACAGAGGCGTTGATCGCTTGGTTTAAACGATTGACAAGCTCGGGCGGCAGGTTGCCCGGGCCAAAGACTCCCCACCACACTGCCACCAAAAAGTCGCTCATGCCTTGTTCGGCAAACGTTGGCACGTCGGGCAATGTTTTGTTGCGCACGGTGCTTGCAGTACCCAGTACTTTGACGTTACCGCTTTGTAAGGCCGAAATGGCTGTGATCTGATTGGTAAACATCAGCTGCACTTGACCGCTCATCAGATCGGTGGCGGCGGGTGCACCGCCTTTATAGGGGATGTGTGTAATCGTTGTGCCGGCTTTTAGATTAAACAACGCAGCCGCTAAATGCTCAGACGTTCCCGAGCCCCCCGAGGCGAAATTCAAATTAGCAGAGTTTGTTTTGGACAGCGCGATGAGCTCGCGAACGTTTTGAGCTGCGACTGACTTGTGCGCCAGCAGTACGTTGGGCATTTGCCCTACGATGGCAACCGGGGTCAGATCGGTATCGGGGTCATAGTTCAGGTTGCCATATAGCGCTTTATTCACCGAATTACCCGTCGAGCCCATCAAGAGCGTGTAACCGTCTGGATCAGATTTTGCAACGAACGAGGCAGCAATGTTGCCGCCAGCGCCCGCTTTGTTTTCAACGATGACGGGTTGACCAATTTCTTTTGAAAGCTCGTTGGCCAAGAGTCGGCCCACGATATCTAGGGCGCCGCCGGCGTTAAAGGGAATGATCAGTTTGATCGGCTTGCTCGGGTAGGGTTGAGCATAGATATTTTGGCCGCCTAAACTAAGGCCAAGCCCCAATACGCCGGCTACGCCCGCGAGCAGTGCTCGGCGAGACAGGTGGCGTGCAAAAAAAGGGTGCAGCATTGCGCGAATCTTCATCATTGGTCTCCGTAGTTGCTTAGCTAAGCGTTAAGCGATTGCAATCGCTATTTTTATATTGAGGTTAGGCTGCTTTTGTTCGCCTAGTGTATTTGATAGTAATTCGTTGAATAAGACGTTATCATCGTAGCTATGGTTAATCAATCTAAATATTCCTATACCTATCTTCGTTTTTTGAACTTGGTGCAGGCCATTCGCAACATTCCGACGTTTCCTGCAATGGATCCGGTAGAAGAGCGCTTGCTGACGATGCTGGCAGGCGTGTGGCACCTTGAGAAAAAGATTAGCGTTCTTGAGGCCATGAGCTTGACGCACGAGATTTCAGCGACGACAGCCCATCGTCGCCTTAAAACCCTGCGCAAGAAGGGGATGATCGAGCTTGACACCGACAAAACCGATAGCCGGGTGAAGTACGTGGTGCCTACCGCGCTTGCCAAGCAATATTTCACGGTGCTTGGCCAAGCCCTCGATAAAGCCCAGCAAGGGGTTTAAGGGGCGATGGCGTCTGATCCACAGCGCGACGCTCAAGTTCGCGCCGCACGCACCGCGCAAACCAGTTTTTTGATGAAGGTGGCCTTAGCAGGCGTTGTCGCCCTGCTTTGGGTGCTGCTGTATGGCTTAAATCATTGGATATTTTCAGTCACTGAGGTGAGTGCTTTTATTAGCTGGATTTTTTTGCCAGCAGCACTTCGCATGTTGGCCATCATGGCGTGTGATTGGGCAGGGGCCTTAGGTCTTTTTGCGGGCGCTCTGGTCACTCAACAGACAGATCTATCAGGCGGCACTGTTGATGGATTGGTGTTAGCTTTTTTATCTGCCACCGGTCCCATGCTGGCATTCTGGTTTTGCACCAAGCTACTCAATTTATCGAAAGAGTTGAGCGGCCTGACGGCCAAGCAATTGCTTGTCTTTGCCTCAACGGGTGCCGTGCTCAATGCGGTACCTCACAATATTTATTTTTATTTATCTGGCCGCATGAGTAGCCCCATAGAGGGTTTAGTCCCGATGGTCGTGGGGGATTTGGTCGGGACGTTGCTGGTGTTGTACATGGCCAGTTTCGCGCTACGCTTGGCGTCCAGGCGGTCGCCCAGCCCGCAGGGTTAAAATTTTGGCCTAGCGCTCGCGCGAGTTACAGCCAACCCTGGCGCCAGTGTTCGCGGCTCTTTAACTCACGCCACGGCATGCAGACCTTGCGGCCCGTCATGGCCGCTTCAAGCTCGATCTCGACAACAGCCTGGCCTAAGATTTCAGGCTCAAACACCTTGGTCACCAAAAAATGTTTTTCTTTGCGCTCAGGGTGAACCGCAGTCCATTTGCTGAGCAAAAGCTTTTTCGGGCTCACGCGGTTGCTTGGCGCGACGTCTGCGACAACGCCACGCTTGACATTGTCTGCGACCATCAGCTGTACTCTTTCACTTCAAGCTTAGCCGCCAGCGCAGACGGTACGGTGATCGGCATATCTAGCATCCAAAAAGACAGTCCTTTGCCATGAGTATCAAGATTCAGCGCATCGTTCACGCCGCCATCCAGCACGCCTTCAAGTACAAAGTTCATTGCCTCGAGTTTGGGCAATAGGTGTCGCGTTACTTTAGTTGGATGGCGGTAGCTAAACCACTGTGCGACCTTCGCCTCAGTAAGTTGCTCGGCCAGCAAGGCAAAGCACTCGGCATCCCAGGCGATCACGCTGATATTCGATGTATTACCCTTGTCGCCGGCACGCCCGTGGGCCAATTGGTACAGAGGGATTTCAATGAAATTTGACGATGACGGGGTGCTCATGCGCGTTGCTCCTGCACAAAACTAAAGCCAGAGGGCACCGCCTCGCGAGGGATGGTGCACGAGAGTGTGTCTAAGCGCGGTCGCAGAGAGGTTCGAACGCCGCCGCCGCCCGCAGGCCCACAACAATACAGGGCAGTCACCTCACGCAGAATTTTTTCAGCGATCTCTTTTTGTAGATGTACACCCGCGACGCGCAAGCGCACATCGCGCGAGGCGCCCGCATAGCCTTGCGCCATGAGTTCACCTGCATCGTCACCAAAAATACTCAAGGCGCCGATTAAATCCACACGTAGGGGCAGCAAGTGCCCGATGCGTTTGCGAATAGTTTCGCCGGCGAGTGCCGCGCGCTCTTTAGCTTGAAAGCCTGCGTATGAGATTTCTGCTTCGGCAAAGTACCCGTTGTCGTAACAGACGTTGACTTTAAGCTCGTCGGGTCGTTGGTGGCCGGTGATACCTTGCACCAAAATGCGATCTTTACCCTCGCGTGTGACGGTAGCCTGGCTAATGTCCGCGACGACATCTGGCGTGAGGTAGCGCGCGGGGTCGTGCACTTCATACAAAATTTGTTCGCGACCGGTGCGGTCATCGATCCGCCCGCCGGTATTGGCTGCTTTAAATACCGAAAACGTGCCATCTGCCCGAATCTCTGCAATCGGAAATCCAATGCAATCCATGCCAGGGACTGACTTTTGCCCGGGCACGCTGTAATAGCCACCTGTGACTTGTGTGCCGCACTCAAGCATGTGGCCCGCCATCGTGCCACAGCCCATCAGGTGCCAGTCTTGCATCGACCAGCCAAAATGCGCGATGGCAGGGCCCAGTGTGAGGGACGGGTCTGATACGCGCCCAGTCACCACAATATCTGCTCCGTCTTTAAGTGCCTGCGCGATTTCACCGGCGCCCAGATATGCATTGGCGCTCACCACGCGCTTGGGGTCGATGTCGCTGCCTAAGCGCTTGAGCAAGAACGTCAATTGCTCGGGTTTCGTCAGGTCATCGCCGTGGACGACGGCAATGCGCGGTGTGCGCAACCCTTGGGCACGCGCCAAGGCAAAAATGCGCTGCGCGCAAGCCTGCGGATTGGCCGCACCAAAATTACTGACAATTTGAATGTTGTGATCGAGGCAACGTTTTAGAACGGGACCGACCAGATCGTCGAGTAGGGGCTCGTAGCCCATGGCCGGATTTTTGCGCTTTTCGACTTGCGCCAAGGCCAGGGTGCGCTCGGCCAGTGTTTCAAAGTTCAAGACCCCACCGCCCAGCGCGATTAAGGTGTCGACCACGGGCCCGGCGCCGTCGGTGCGGTCGCCCGAAAAGCCGGTGGCACAGCCCACATAGAGGGGTTTTAGGCTTGCAGGTTGATTAGGAGGGGGAGGGGAGAGGCTCGCCACAGGATCGCGAATTTCAGTGTGCATAGGTAAACTCTGCTGAGATATAGTCTGTTGTTACTCCCATTAAATCATGCCCGCTCGCCGGCTGGCTTGGACTGGATCGTTTGATAAGATCAACAAGGTCATCAGGCGAAATTGATTTGAGTGGTTTCACTAGATCTACAAGGTCATCAGGCGAAAAATGAGCGAACCCGTTGAAACAGCAAATAACATACCGGTGATGAGCTCGACGCTCGTTTCCGAGATCGTGGCGTCGCGCGCTTACTTTAAGGGCCGCAACCCGCGCACTGTTGATATCGAGGACTTGGGCCAGACCATCGCCCAGCCCGAGGTGCTGTTGTGGCTGGGCTTGAAAGAGCCCGACGAGGCCTTGCTGGTGCACGTCGCCTTGCAGCTTGGGCTTGATCCGCATGTGCTCGATGATCTGCAGGCCAAGCATCGCATGCCTAAGGTGATGGATTACGACAGCGTGGTGCTCATCGTCGCCATGACAGTTGAGGTGAGGGCCTCAGACGGCTTACCCACCTTTGGCGAAACACAGATGCTGATCGGCTCTAATTTCTTGTTAACGATCAGGCGGGGCGCTCTGGCACCCCACACAGAGTTACGTCGTCGTCTTGAAAAGATGCCCGATCGTTTGGCGCGCGGTAGCGATTTTGTGGCGGCTGAGCTGCTTGACCTTTTGATTGATCGCTACAACCTCGCCAATGATATGTTCGAAAAAACGATTGAACCGATGGAACAGACGATGTTGTTGCGGGGGCTTGAAAAGTTAAAAGTCAGACGGCTGTATCAGTTAAGGCGTGACTTTCACAAAATGCATAACGCGATCTCACCCCTTGGTGAAGTATGCCGGCGCCTCGCCCATGTCGAGATGGCGCCGATTGATGCGCAATCCCGTGCGCAGTTTGGTGAGCTATCCGATCGCGTATCAAGAGTCGACCGTTTACTCGATAACTTGGGCGATGGATTGACCTTTGCGTTTGAGGCAGGGATGCTGATTGAGCAGGCGAAACAAACCGAAACGACTCGACGTTTAGCCGCTTGGGCAGCAATCTTGGCTGTGCCAACGGCCATTGCGGGTATCTACGGGATGAACTTCGAGTACATGCCCGAACTGAAATGGAAATACGGTTACTTATTAATTGTGGGCGGCATGGCGACCATCTGTGGCACGCTCTATTTTCGCTTCAGAAAAGCCAAGTGGCTCTAGACTGTTTAGGGTGTTTTTTTAACAAACCTTACTTAACGTTGATGTGCTTTTTTCTTGAGACTGCTTTTATGCGTGAGTGTCATGCAGGGTTCGCTTTGAGTGCCCTGTTGCTTGCTGCGACAACATCGCAGTTCAATCGTCTTTAGCTTCGGTTTTTTTATCG
Organism: Burkholderiaceae bacterium; assembly: GCA_044338955.1. Classification (GTDB taxonomy): domain Bacteria; phylum Pseudomonadota; class Gammaproteobacteria; order Burkholderiales; family Burkholderiaceae_B; genus Zwartia. The sequence continues at coordinate 980 of JBIIWK010000063.1, read as the reverse complement.
TCTTTGTGCAGTTTAGAAAACTCTTTGACGGTAAAAATCAGACCAATCACCAACATAGAAAAAATCACAATAGCCGGATACAGCAAGATATCTGAGCTCATTTTCGCTGCCCCATCAAAGCGCATAATTTAAAGTAAATACCAAAGGTAAAAATCGACGGTATCCAAATCGCTGTAAAAATCGCCTGCTGCTGGTCTTTGATTACAAACCAAAGATAAGCCGAGACGATAAAAGACAGCATGACAGCGCCGATAATGAAATAGTCAGAGCGTTTAAACATTTAGTTCTCCTGAGGTCGTAAATTATTTGTCAGTGTGGTCAAGAATGCCGTAGCCAATCGCGCTCAGTAAACAACCCGCAATGGCGAATGAACCAATGATGCGGATGCCAGATGAAAGCCCGAGTGAAAAAAAATCCATGTTAAAGAAACCTAGTACGCCTAAAACGATCCCCAGGCAGCCTAGTCCGGTTAACAGGTTCCCCCCAAAGACGAGAGCCCTGCAGCTTCGACTTAGCAACGAGGTGGGATTTTTTTCGTTCGAATTGAGTTTCATGTGTGAGTTCAAGCTGTATGGCTTAAGACTTAAAAAGTGAGGCCAGCCCGCTCTTGGACTTAGCATAGCAACGTTTTCGAAGAAAAAACTACTGGTAGGACAACATGCTTGTATCGGAGTAATCCTGCGCTTGACCGACACCTAACACACCTAACGCGTGTTGCATCATAACTGAGACTAGTCAGCTAATTTGAAACCTCCCCACGGTGTGTGATAGATGTGCGGGTAATAGGGCAGTCGAGTCGGCGTTTGGCCAAACTGTTTGTACACCGCAGCAGCCGAGCGTCATGATTGAATTTAATCCGTGAGATCGCTCTGCTTATTGTGGGAGTTTCCCCCTTTTTTTTGAGGAATTTTTTTGTGCTTTGCAATATAAAGATGTTCTTCCTTAGGGCCACAAAAAATGTTGTTATTTTGCCCAAAAAA
>JBIIWK010000051.1:0-14133 GCA_044338955.1 Burkholderiaceae bacterium | reverse complement strand
AACGCGTGCCGGCTTGACGATGGGTGCCCCTATTCGGATCCTGCTAGTCGATGATCACACGTTGTTTCGTAGCGGCATTCGCTTATTGTTGCAACGTAATCACGATTTTGAGGTGATTGGCGAAGCTGCGGATGGTCTCGAGGGGTTTAAGCGTGCCAAAGAGCTCAAGCCTGACATTGTTCTGCTAGATTTGCATATGCCAGGTCTTTCAGGGCTAGATGCCCTTGGGTTGATCTTGCAAGAAAGCCCCGCGTGTCACGTCGTGTTACTGACAGTGTCTGAAGATGCAGAGGATTTGGCTTTGGCACTTAAAATGGGTGCCGCTGGCTATTTGCTCAAGAATATTGATGCCGACTACTTGCTTGAGTCGTTACGTAAGGTGATGCAGTCTGACGCTGTGATTTCACCCGAGATGACGGCCAAGCTTGTGGCAAGTTTCCGTAAACCCGAGTCGCTAGCGGCAAACGAGATAAAAAAGCTCACGCCCCGCGAAGGTGAAATGCTGGCCCAACTGGCGCTTGGGTTATCCAATAAAGAAATCGCCCGCAAACTTGAGGTGGCTGAAAGCACAGTCAAGATACACCTGCAAAGTATCTTGAAAAAACTTGGTGTGAATAACCGCGTTCAAGCAGCCATTTACGCGGTTGAACACGGCTTGTCAGACTCTAAATTGCCTCAGTGATGAGATTTATTCAGTTGTAATAAGCCTTGCTCATTCAAAATCTCGACATGCGAGCCTTGAACCGAAATCAGATGATCTTTTGTTAAGCGTTGTAGTGCGCGCGACAGACTCTCGGCCTGTAAGCCCAAGCGCGAAGCGATCAGACACTTACTGAACTTCAGTTGTGTTTGCGTACCTTGTCTGGGTTGCTTTAAAAGATAGTCGGCAACGCGTTCACTGGCGCTGTGGGTGCTGACTGTCTCGATATCGTGTAAAAGAGTTTCAAAACGAAGCGAGACACTTTTTAGCATTTTCAGTGCAAAATCGGCTTCGAGCGAAAGAATTTGCTCGATATCTCGCTTATCAAGCCATATGACGACGCTATCATCAAGTGCCTGTGCGTCAACAATGTGTTGGTGATTTAACAACATGAGCGTTTCACCAAATGAATCGCCCGCGCCAAACATCTCAATGACCTTGCCGTGACGGCTTCGCGCAATGGGTATCGAGGCCTTGATCTGACCTACTGCAACGAGATAGACACCGGTGGCTGCATCGCCGCGTCGGTATAAAAATTGATTCTTCAGAAGGCGATGAATCTGCGATGAACTCGCCAAAATTTCACACCAATTTCGGTTCAACGAGGCAAAGAGTGGTGCGCGGGCCAGTAGTTCGCAGACATCAAGTTGTTTGGTCATCAAGGCTCACCTATAAGAAAATGTTTCAAACAGGCCTTGTAGCGTGGTGCGTGCTAAGAGGCTGACTTCAGCGACTGGCAAAGAATGCATTGCGCTGCGAGAACGCTGGACAGCATATTTCCTCACACCTTGGGCTGCGAGGCTTTGCGCCAAATCAAGTAAAGCTGTTTCTGTTAGCCAAGAGGGGTGCCAAGTGGTGCGACATTCAAAAGGCCCGTTCCAGGCGATTAACGCCTCTAGGCACTGTTGCACCGGCTCTGCACTTTTGTGGCGTCCCGTGAGGGCTGGGTAGCCGTCAGGCGTTGTCTTGATGTCTAGGCCAACCCAATCCAAACTAGGTAGAGCCTCGCGCAGGCGCAGTGGGTAGATGCCTGCCGTGTGGGCGGCAACTTTAAAGCCTAGCTCTTTAATCTGGCGTATCAGTTGCGTGCAAAGGGGATCGCTAAAGGGCTCACCCCCTGAAAATACCACCCCATCGAGCAGGCCGACGCGCTTTTCTAGTGTTTGTAAGATGCTTTCCCAAGACTGCGTTGCGCCCCGCTGTTGAAGGTGTGGGTTATGACAGTAATGGCAAGCCCAGGGGCAGCCGGCAATAAAGACGACAGCCGCAAGTTCGCCCGGCCAGTCAACCGTTGAGAAGGGGACGAAGCCTCCAATGCTGGGGGTGCGCTTAGCGTGACTGAGGCTCGTTAAAAAACAGTCGCTCATTAAATTCTCCCTGCTTGCCAGTATTAAAGGAGGTCACGGGGCGGTGATAGCCCATGACACGGGTCCAAACTTCGCAGTGTGTGCGGCGTGCTTGATCCAGTACAACAACAGGTTGTTGAAAATGAATCACTTCAGAAAGATTAGTCATGGCAGTAACTCCGGATTAAGTTGTGGGTGAATCATTCAGCAGAAGATAAATAACTGAGTAGTCGGTAAATCGTCAGGCGTTTGCTTCAAGGCGTTGCTCATTCAGCAAGACCTCGTCACACTTAGGACAAAACTCATGATGACCTGATAAATACCCATGCTTAGGACATATCGAAAACGTTGGCGTGATGGTGATGTAGGGCAGCCGAAACCCTGCTAGCGCGCGGTGTACCAATTGCTTGCATGCCTGGGCCGTTGAGATGGCTTCGTTCATGTACAGGTGCAGCACCGTGCCGCCGGTATAGCGCGATTGCAAAGCTTCTTGCATCTCTAACGCAGCGAATGGGTCGTCGGTATAGCCTACAGGTAACTGGCTTGAGTTGGTGTAGTAGGGCTGCTCAGGTGTGCCGGCCTGGCTGATGTCGGGCCAGCGCTTCTTGTCTTCTCGGGCGAAACGGTAGGTGGTGCCCTCGGCGGGAGTCGCTTCAAGGTTGTACAAGTGCCCGGTTGCTTCTTGAAATTCAGTCATTCGTGTTCTGACATGATCGAGTAGTTCAAGTGCGAGTGCGTGGCCTGTCGGTGTCGTAATGTCGTGTTGATCGTGGCTGAAATTGCGAATCATCTCGTTGATACCATTGACACCTAAGGTGCTGAAGTGATTGCGTAGCGTGCCCAGATAGCGTTTGGTGTAAGGGTAAAGTCCTTCATCGATATAGTGCTGCACCACCACGCGTTTCTTTTCAAGTACGTCGCGCCCAAGATCAAGCAGTGCATCAAGTTGGGCAAATAGGGCGGGTCTATCGCCGGCATGCACGTAGCCAAGCCGTGCGCAATTGATGGTGACGACGCCGATGCTGCCAGTTTGTTCGGCTGAGCCAAACAAGCCATTGCCGCGCTTGAGCAGCTCGCGCAGATCAAGTTGTAAGCGGCAGCACATTGAACGCACCATATGGGGTTCAAGATCCGAATTTAAAAAATTCTGAAAATAGGGCAAACCATATTTAGCCGTCATCTCAAACAGAAGGTCGGTGTTGGGGTGGTCCCAGTCAAAATCATTGGTGATGTTGTAGGTCGGGATCGGAAAAGTAAATACGCGCCCGAGTGCGTCGCCCGCCATCATCACCTCGATGTAGGCGCGATTAATCAAATCCATCTCTGCTTGTAGTTCGCCGTAACAAAAAGGCATCTCTTCGCCGCCGATGTACGGCACTAGCTCGCGCAGGTCTGCGGGGCAGACCCAGTCAAATGTGAGATTGGTGAACGGCGTTTGGGTGCCCCAGCGACTGGGTACGTTCAGGTTGTAAATCAACTCTTGAATGCATTGCCTGACCTGCACGTAGGTCATCTGATCTTTACGTACAAAGGCAGCCATGTAGGTGTCAAACGAGCTAAAGGCTTGTGCGCCCGCCCACTCGTTTTGCAGTGTCCCTAAAAAGTTAACGATTTGGCCGATCGCGGCTGACATGTGTCGTGCTGGCTTGGCTTCGACTTTACCGGGCACGCCGTTAAAGCCTTCGAATAATAATTGTCGCAATGACCACCCTGCGCAGTACCCAGACAGCATATCGAGATCGTGAATATGGAGATCGCCCTCGCGATGCGCCCGACCCGCCTCGGGGCTGTATACGTGCGACAGCCAGTAATTGGCGGTGACTTTGCCCGCAACATTTAAGATCAACCCACCCAGGCTGTAGCCTTGATTGGCATTGGCATTGACACGCCAATCGCGTCGGTCGAGATACTCTTCCATCGAGCTTTCTACATCGACGATCGTTTGCTTGGGTAACTGGACTTGAATCTGCATCACACACCTCATGTTGTGTTGTTGGATGAATCCTAACACTACATATTGTGTTTTTAGCCCTGTCAAAAATACTACTTTTGAAACCGTTGACGCAGATCAAACGAGAGTGTCGGTTAGGCTACAGAACGATTCTCAATGAGCCAGTATTCGAGGCGAAGGTACTTTGAGGCCATTGAAAAAAAGAGGCCTCCGAAGACGCAGGCCATGGTGCGAAATTGACGGGTGCACCCAAGAAAACGATATTGGCTATATGACGCGCGAAAATTTTGCAATGGATTTAGCTTCGCGCAGGTGGCGATCAAAGCGCATTGCAATGATACGGGCCAAAAAGCGGCCGCGCGGTGTGATGTCGATTGAATCCTCTGTGAGCTCAACCAAACCATCGTGCTCAAGTGTCTGCATCTGCTCAAGCTCGGGCGCAAAGTAGGTGGCGAAGTCAATCTCCCATGCTCGTTCAAAGCTTGGTATGTTGAGCGTCGACTGGCACAACAAATCATGAATCGCTGCGCGTCTGATTGCGTCATCGCGCGTCATGACTAAACCTTTCGCAAGCGGCAGTTGTCGTTCGTCAAGCGCCTTGTAATAATCAAGCAAGACTCGATGATTTTGCGCGTAGGTGTCGCCGATTCGGCTAATGGCTGACACCCCTAGCGCAATCAAATCGCAGTCGGCTTGAGTTGAATAGCCTTGAAAATTACGTTGCAAAGTGCCTTGCTCGAGTGCGAGCGCAAGATCATCTTCGGGTAAAGCAAAGTGATCCATTCCGATATACACATAGCCGGCCCCAAGCAATGTGGTGACAGCGAGCTTAAGCATGGCGAGTTTTTCGGTAGCACTCGGCATATCAGCGCTGTCGATTCGTCGCTGAGGCATGAAGCGCTCTGGCAAATGCGCGTAGCTGTAGAGCGCGATGCGTTCAGGGCGCCAAGTTAAGACTGTGCTGAGCGTGGCTTGCATCGTGCTAACCGACTGCTTGGGTAAGCCGTAAATCAAATCCAAATTGATTGAGCGATAACCAAGGGCGCGACCTTTTTCAAGAACCGCTTGTGTGAGCGCGGCGGGTTGCAGGCGATTGACGGCCTTTTGCACCGCTGGGTCAAGATCTTGCACGCCGATACTCATGCGGTTAAAGCCGTGATCCGCCAGCAATTCAAGCGCGCCGTCATTGAGCCTGCGCGGATCAATCTCAATTGAACACTCGGCATCAAGCGTGAAGGCAAAGGCTTGTTTAAGCATCTGCATGAGACGACTGAGTTGCGTATTGGTTAAGAAAGTCGGTGTGCCACCGCCCAAGTGGAGTTGTGTCACTTCAGGCGCAACTGAAAACTCGGCGCGTACTAGGGCCACTTCGAGCTCGAGGTAGTCGAGATAGGCATCGGCGCGCCCACGGTCTTTCGTGACGATTTTGTTGCAGGCGCAGTAATAACAAACCGTATCGCAAAAAGGCAGATGCACGTATAGGGACAGCGGGGTACCTGAGCGCGCGTCTTGACGCTTGTGCAGCGCGGTGACGTATTGTGCCGCGATGGGCCCTTCGATGAAGCGATCTGCAGTTGGGTACGAGGTATAACGCGGGCCACTACCATCGTAGCGGACGATTAGCTCGGGATCAAATTCGACGTCTGCGAGATGGGAATGTTGATGAGGCATGAGGATTTTTAAGCTGAAGCAACGGCTGGAGAATTGCGCAATGCATCTAGCTCAAGTTCTGCGGCCAGGTGCATATTTTTAAAACATGTGGTCGTCAAATCGATCGCCGCAGGAAAAGTGCCATACAGCAGATATTCAATCAGCTCGCGTACCGAACGTACCGCTTTACCGAATGGGAGCACACCCGCACCTCTGAAAAATAAACCCTTTTGCACATCGCCTTTTAAGGCCGATATCAATTTCAGATCAATGCAAAATTGACCAATCTTCGCTAAGCCATCTCGCAGGCCGCACTGCGTCAGACAATCCATGCGCTGAGCACAACGGCGTGGGTCTGCCTTAGCGCAGGCTTGCATACGGGGTTCGTGACGCTGATATTGCTTCAGCCAGTGGGTCGCCACCGCACGGGCCGGCAGGCCAGCCACGCTAATAAATTCGACCATATTTGCAGGGGTTGCGTTGATCAGCACTCGCTTAAACTCATCGTGTGCATCGCCCTCTTGGGTGACGGCAAAGGCGGTGCCAAGTTGCACGGCACTTGCCCCAGCACCTAACCAATGACGAACTTTTTCGTGTGAATCAATGCCACCGGCCAAGATTAACGGTGGCGCATCTTTGCCCAGCCCAAGCTCAGCAAAGAGGGCTTGGCAATCGTTCAGTACCAAATCAAATTCAAAGCGTGGTGCGTGCAGATCTTCGACCTTGTTGGCGCCCAAGTGACCGCCAGCGTGACCTGGGTGCTCAATCACAATTGCATCCGGACAACGCCCCTTTTTAAGCCATTTTTTCATGACAATCGCTACGCCGCGGCTTTCAGACAAAATGGGTACTAAGCCCATTTTCGGAAAATCCGCCACCATCTCAGGCAGGTCAAGCGGCAGGCCCGCGCCCATTACTAGTATGTCGGCACCGCTTTCGCAAGCCTGTTGCACCAGAGCGGGGTGTTGTCGTACTGCTTTCATGATGTTGACTGCGATAGCGCCGTGGCCTTGTGCCAGTTGCTTGGCAGCTTTGATCTCACGATCAAGGGCAATTAAATTGACCTGATCAATCTGATCGCGGTCACGGCAATGCTCGGTTTGCTCTTCAAGATCAGGATGGTGATGGCGCAAGTCGATGCTTGCGATCGTACCGACACCATTTTCACGGGCAACAGCGCCAGCCAGGCGGTGAGCCGAGACCCCAACCCCCATGCCGCCCTGCACAATCGGTATGAGTTGTTTACCAAGAATATCTAACGTCTTAAACCACATGAGTCCGTTCCAAAGTCGATATGACCTAACTTAGTCGGGATTAGGGTGCAGTAACTAGAACCAAATGGGGAGGAATTGATTTAGAGCAAAGGAGGGCGAAGTTTCTTGGTCATTCGGTATTCCAAAAAAATGAAGGCTCTCGTGAGAGAGCCTTCATTGACGCCATCTAAACCGACTGGATGACGGCTGATTTGCCCGTCGACGCATCAGGCTTTGGCCGGATAAAACCGGAAGACACCGTTAGAGTACAAATTAGGATCAAGGTAATCAAACTGGAGATGGACAATTTTGTCGCTATGAATATTGAGCACACTCACCCCACCCAGCTCCCCGACTTACCCCCGTGCTTTTCAAGTAACTTAACTGCATCAATCACCATGCCACGATCAACGGCTTTCAACATGTCGTAAATGGTGAGCAAGCTAACGGTAGCAGCGGTGAGGGCTTCCATTTCGACGCCAGTGCGGCCGACGGTTTCGGCGGTGGCAGTGCAAGTAACAGATGAGCTTGCTGCATCGCTGACAAAGTCGACAGTGACGCGCGTTAACGGGATCGGGTGGCATAGCGGGATGAGCGAGCCGGTTTGTTTGGCACCCATGATGCCTGCTAAGCGAGCGATGCCCAGTACGTCACCCTTGGCCGCATTGCCTGCAGCTAATTTTGCGAAGGTGGCTGGCAGCATGGTGATGCGGCCTTGCGCTACGGCACGACGATGTGTTTCAGCTTTAGCTGAGACATCAACCATGTGAGCTTGCCCTGCGGTATCAAAGTGTGTGAGGTCTGCTGTCATGCTTGCCCTGCGGTATCAAAGTGTGTGAGGTCTGCTGTCATGCTTGGCCTGGAATGTCAAAGTATGTGAGGTTTGCTGTCATGCCTGGCCTTTCGGCTTTAGAGATTGAAACATCTCCATCGTATTGAAATTACTGAAGGCGGTTGCGTCGTCAAAGTGCACGGCGCACGCGCCTAGTTGATCAAGCCATTTGATTGCTGCGGCGTGTTGCTCATCGAGATATTTGGCTAGCCAGCCAGCGGCGGCGGGGCGCAGCAAGCAACACAAAGGTTGAGGGCCATCATTGGTGACCGCGTAGGCTGCAAGCGTTGAGGGGTATTCTGCCAGGGCTGCTTCCAGGCGTTCAAATAAATCAGGCGGCAATAACGGCGTATCGCAGGGTATGACCAACAAGTTATTTTTTTTGCAGCGCATGAGCCCCGCTTCAACCCCTGCAAGCGGCCCCGCAAAATCTGCACGCTCATCTGTAACGACGATGTGTCCCGTTTGCTTGTAGGCATCGATATTGCGATTAGCACTAATCAACACACGCGTAGGGACGGTTGTTTGAGCAGCAAGGCAAGCCAAAGCATGCTCGATCAACGGCAGACCCTGGTGCATGACCCAGCCTTTATCGCGCCCCTCAAGGCGGCTACCTTTGCCGCCAGCAAGGATGAGTGCGTCGTAAGGTGCGCCAACAGCTTTGTGTTCAGTATGACTTGGTTCGCTCATCGTGCTTCACTTAAATCTTAGTTGGGTTGTTGGCGGATCTTGCAGGTTGAAGGTTGTTGGTGGATCTTTTTGCTTAAGTATTAATGGTTGTGAGTTGATTTCGCCACTTAAGCCAGTGCTGAGCCGATGTCGCTGTTTAAGGGTTGGGTGCGGGGTGTTGCGCACTCCAACGTGCGGCGGCGTGGTCATCACTGTCGCGCGCTTCAATCCAGCGCGGGCCTTCGGGCGTCCATTCTTTTTTCCAGAAGGGAGCCTCGGTTTTCAAATAGTCCATGATGAAGGTGTTGGCCTCATAGGCATCACCGCGGTGCGCACTGGCTGTCAACACCAGCACAATCTGATCGCCTGGGTACATTTTTCCTACGCGATGCACCACGCGCGCGGCTTGCAACGACCAGCGGCTTTCGGCTTGTTGCACGATATTCATGAGCGATTTTTCGGTCATGCCGGGGTAGTGCTCAAGCTCAAGCGCCATCACATCGTCGGCTAGATTCAGATCGCGCACCATACCAATAAAGGCCACGACTGCGCCAATGCCATGATCCTGTTGCATAAGCTGCTGATGTTCGTGACGCAAATCAAAGTCTTCGCTTTGCACGGTTACCGACAAACGGGCGCTCATGATTTTCCTTGGGCGGCAGCGGTGTGACTGATCACTGAGCGTTTCAACCAAACAGATACGTGGTCACTCATGATTTAGCCGCCCGTCACAGGTCTAAAAATCGCAACCTCGGCGCCGTCAATCAGTGCAGTTTGTTGCGACACCATCTCTTGGTTCATTGCCACTCTAAACGCATATTGACCACCTAGAGTTTCTTGCCACACGCCACCGCGCGTTGCAAGGTGTTGCATCAAATCGGCGACTGTTTGCACGTTGTCAGGCATATCGACGGCTTCTTCAGCGAGGCCGAATTTTTCGCGCAATTGGGCAAAGTACAAAACCTTAAGATGCATGATGACTGCTTAATTTAAAAGTTCAGACAACGAAAGATACCGTACTGTATCGCCTTTGGTGATGGCAGTTTCTGGCGCAAGATCAACCAGGCCATCGGCCCAGGCCAAACTGCTCATCACACCTGAACCCTGATTGGGCCACAGTTGTAAGGCCGGTTGGCCACTTGCGTCTTGCTCGAGCTTGACGCGTAAAAACTCACGACGCTTATCAGGGCGCGGCCAGTTAAAGTCGGCCGTCGCTGTCAGATAGCGTAACGGTGCCTCTTGTGCGCCCATGCGTTTGAGCAAAAAGGGGCGTGCCATCAGCAAAAAGGTTACAAAAGAACTAACAGGGTTGCCAGGCAGGCCGATAAAGTCTGCCGCGCCAACCTTGCCATAGGCCAACGGCTTACCAGGCTTCATTGAAATCTGCCATAAATCAAGCGAGCCTAACGCCTGCACTGCACCTTTAACATGATCCTCTTCGCCTACAGATACACCACCGCAGGTAATAATCACATCGTTTTCAGCGGCGGCGCGTTGTAAGGCGTCACGCGTGGCTTGAGCAGAATCTCGCACAATGCCGTAATCGGTGATGGCGCAGCCAAGTTGCTTGAGCAGGCCATTGATGGCGTAACGATTGCTGTTATAGATTGCACCGGGCGCCAAGGGTTGGCCAGGCTCGGTCAATTCATCACCAGTAAAAAATACACCCACCTTAAGCCAGGCAAATACTGAAACACTTGCCACGCCAACCGAGGCGAGCATAGCCAGATGCTGGGCGCCTAAGCGCTGCCCCGCTGCAAGTACAGGCCCGCCTTGAGTGATGTCTTCACCTTTGCGACGAATGTGCTGATGCAACTGAATTGGCTGAGTCAGTTTGATCCCGCCGTTTTCGTCTTGGGTATTTTCTTGCGGCACGACAACGTTTGCGCCGTCAGGGATCGGAGCGCCCGTAAAAATGCGTGCAGCGGTGTTGGCGGCTAAGGCGGTACCCGTTTGCCCTGCGGCAATACGCTGCACCACCGCGAACGCGTCGGGTAGAGCGTTGAGATCCGCAACGTGCAGGGCATAGCCATCCATCGCCGAGTTATCAAAGCCCGGCACATTCAAGGGCGAAGTGACTGCTTGGGCAAGCACTCTGCCTTGAGCTTGCAGTAGCGGCAGGGTTTCGATGCTGGATAAGGGGGCAGCAGCAGCAAGGAGACGCTCGCGCGCCTCTTCAAAATTCAGTAGATTGGCTCTGGGTTTCATAACTCAAGAAACAGGGTGACGAATCCCGCTAGTGTACGGTGACTCGCGGGGTAGGTTTAGCCGCCCGTTTGCGACATAAAGCGAATGATCTTGGTGGGCGCTTCGAGAAACTCGTGACGCTCGGGTTTGAGCTCAATCGCTTCACGCAGGGCTTGCTCAAGATCTTCGTCGCTAATGCCGGCGCGTAACAGGGGGCGAATCTCTAGTTTTTCTTCTTGGCCTAGGCACAAGTAAAGCGTGCCATCGACTGACAGACGCACGCGATTACAGGTGGCGCAGAAGTGCTGGCTGATTGGAGTAATCAAACCAATCTGACCACGACCATCTTTGGTGCGCCAGTAACGTGCTGGCCCGCCGCCCATTTCTTTGATCTCAGGGATGAGGTCAAAACGCTCGCGCAGGCGATCAAGAATCGGCCCTAAGGGCGCGTAGCTTGATTTCAGGCCAGTGCTGCCCATGGGCATGGTTTCGATCAAACGCAAAATAAAGCCGCGGTTGATACAGAACTCAGTCATCGCTTCGACTTCATGTTCGTTGACGCCAGGCATCACGACCATATTCAGTTTGATCGGCGAAAACCCGGCAGCCTCAGCAGCGGCCAGGCCGTCCATGACATCGTCAATTGAATCGCGACCGGTGATCTGAGCGACACACTCGCGCGTGAGGCTATCGAGGCTGATGTTCAGACGCGATACGCCCGCAGCACGGAGTGCCTCGGCAAATTTAGGTAATTGAGTGCCGTTAGTCGACAGCGATAAATCACGAATGCCGGGCAGGGCACTTAAACGGGCAGCCAGTTGCGGCAGGTTGCGACGCAGCAGTGGTTCACCACCGGTGAGGCGTACCCGCGAGGTGCCTAAACGGGCAAACGCCCCGACGACACGCTCGATCTCATCAAAGGTGAGCCAGTTTTTTGGTTCTTGGTAGCCTTTGAAGCTTTTGGGCAGGCAATAGGTGCACTTCATGTCACAGCGATCCGTCACGGACAGGCGCAGGTATTCAATGCTTCGTCCGAAGCGATCGATTAGGGGTGCGGGTGTCTGAGTCATCGTGTTAAAGAGTACCAGTTAGTCGTACAGATATGTCCGTAGAATTACTGTACTCTTAATTTGGGGTTTGGTGCTTTGCGACCCTGAAGGCAATCGGGTTATGTCGCAACGCAGGGTGAGCAACGCGGTCATATTGAACCAGGTGAGTGTGTGTGGTGAGGCGTAGGGCGAGGGCGGCTACTAGAGAATTTTTATGCATAGGTCATTGATTTTATTTGTATTATTATCTTTTTGCTCATTTCAATCGAGCGCCCAAGACGCGCGCTTGGCGGTTGCCAGCAATTTTGTCAATACCGCACAAGTACTAGTGCTTAAATTTTCAGAGCAAACCCCCTATAAAGTATCGATTAGTGCGGCCTCAACCGGTAAGTTTTACGCCCAGATCCGTCAGGCGGCCCCCTTTGATGTATTTTTGTCGGCCGACCGGCAGACCCCCGAGCGCCTGGTCAATGAAGGCTTCGCAGTGAAGGGCACCTTGTTTGACTACGCCCGTGGCCGCCTAGTGTTTGTGAGCCAAGCCCCCGGTTCGAGTACCTCGGTCGAACAGCTTCTGCGCCAGGCGCAGTTTAAGAAACTGGCAATTGCGAATCCAGAGTTGGCACCCTACGGGCTAGCCGCAAAACAAACACTCGAGGCTTTAGGTTTGTTGCCCAAGGTGCAGGCGCGCTTGGTGATGGGTGAGAACATTGGTCAGGCCGCTCATTTTGTGTTTAGCGGTAATGCTGACGCTGGCCTGTTGCCGCGTGCGTTTGCACTTGAAACGCCCGAACAAAAAAAGCTTTACCAACACAGTTGGCTGGTGCCTGAGTCGTTGCACCAGCCAATCGTTCAAACGGCGGTGTTATTAACCCGTGGTCAACATAACCAAGCGGCAAGGGCGTTTATGCAATATTTGCAACAGCCCGAAGCACAAGGCATTATTGCAAGCCATGGCTACAACTAATTTCTGCGACGCACCGCGATGACGGCGATTTTGGCTGCCCTTTGGGTGACCCTCAAGCTTGCAACTCTCACAACGGTGATTCTGTTGCTGCTGGGTACACCGCTTGCCTGGTGGCTAGCCCGCACGCGTTCACGCTTCAAAGCGCCGCTTTCTGCAATTGTGGCGCTGCCGATGGTATTGCCGCCTACTGTGCTGGGATTTTATTTGTTGGTCATGTTGGGGCCGAATGGGCCGCTGGGTCAGTTCACGCACGCAATGGGTTGGGGTTCGCTGGCGTTTACGTTTTGGGGTTTGTTGTTGGCCTCGGTGCTGTATTCGTTGCCGTTTGTGGTGCAGCCCCTGCAAGCGGGTTTCGCAAGTTTAGATACGTCAATCTTGGATGTTGCGGCAACGTTGCGCGCGTCTCCTTTTGATCGTTTTAAAACTGTCGTGATCCCGCTGTGTCGCCCGGCATTTATCACGGCGACGGTGATGGGCTTTGCGCACACAGTAGGTGAGTTTGGCGTGATTTTGATGGTGGGCGGCAACATCGAAGGCGAAACGCGCGTGTTGTCGGTGCTGCTCTACGATCGTGTCGAAGCAATGGCCTACGAACAAGCGCATTGGCTGGCTGGGGGGTTGTTGATCTTTTCGTTTGTGGTGCTGTGCTTGATGCAATGGTACGGCCAGCGGCTGTCGCATCAGCAAGGTGAGGCGCGATGAGCGAACAACAGGTTATTGACTTGAGTCTGCAGCTCGTACGCGGCGGTGAGGCGGCCTTCGATTTATCTGTTGATTTAACGCTCCCCTCGTCAGGCACGACAGTTATTTTCGGCCCGTCTGGCGGCGGCAAAACCACCATTTTGCGTGCCATCGCCGGGCTCGAGCCCGACGTCAAAGGCCATATCCGCATCAACCAACAAACTTGGCAGTCACCAGGTGTGTTTGTGCCCGCACATCAACGGCGTGTTGGTTTTGTGTTTCAGCATTCGGCATTGTTGCCGCACTTGTCGGTCGAGCAGAATCTACGCTACGGCTGGCAACGGGTGGGTGGTACAGCGGCTGAATACGCGCAGTGTGTTGAGCAACTTGATTTAGCGCCCTTGTTACAACGGGCAATCGGTCAATTATCAGGCGGCGAGCGCCAACGCGTCGCGCTTGGCCGTGCGTTGCTCACCCGCCCAGATATTCTTTTATTAGACGAACCGTTGGCCGCCCTTGATGCTGCTCGCCGTTCAGAGATTTTGGGTGTCCTTGAACGTCTCAAGCAAACCACGACTATCCCATTTTTGTACGTCACCCATGCCGTCGATGAGATGTCGCGGCTAGCTGACTATCTAGTATTGATGAAAGGTGGGCGCGTGCGTCAGGCAGGCCCGGCACTTGAGGTGATGAATCATCCCGACGCACCGCTCGCCCTGCGCGACGATGCCGGCGTAGTGGTGCAGGCGACGGTACAGCAGCGAGATGCGCACGGTTTACTCACGCTGCAAAGCCCGATGGGCGTGCTGTATGCCCACGGCCCCGCGCACACACCCGGCGATCGTTTGCGC
>JBIIWK010000279.1:0-4240 GCA_044338955.1 Burkholderiaceae bacterium | reverse complement strand
GTCCTTAACACAGACATCTCAGTATCACTTAGGGGCCGGAGGCTTTGTCTCAAAAAATGAAGGTCGTGCAGATAACGCTTCAAACCAGCTATTAAGCTTGGGATAATTCGATCGCCATGAGAACTCAGGGATCAAATCAGCAAATCCTAAAGTGCAGCCCAATACGATCTGCACCATGTTCAACTGACCATGAAACAAGGGGTGACTGATTTGTTGCTCCCACAGGTTCAATAGGCGCTTAGCGCGATCCGTTTCGTGAAGAACGATTTTGGGAGACTGCTCGTTGATGGGGCGCCATTTTTCACGCCCTAGTACAGCGAGGCCATCGAGCGTGCTGCGCACCAACGCCTCAACGCGTCTGGCCTCAAAGCCTGCCTCACCGGCAGGTAACGCAAAAGTGGGATGACCATCGAGGTGATCAAGGTAAGAACAGATCAAGCCTGAATCTTCGAGCCCAACGCCTTCGTCGCATACTAAGTGTGGCACCCTTCCCGACGGATTAATCTGGTAGTAGGGGCTGTCGGTCGTGCGTGTTTTGGCCGCAATCACTTCGACTTTATCTGATAACTTTTTTTCAATGACGACGATGCGTACGATCCGCGCATAGGGTGAGCCTGGGCTGATATAAAGTTGCATATACGGTTTCCTGTTGACGGTGTTTTTGGCTGATCGTACTGCTTCGGAATGGAGTCTAAATGATCAGAACTCGATGCTGCTTAACCCCTCGACTAAGCAGCATCATGGGCGCGTTTTTTTAAATTCTTATGCGCCCCCCAACACGCTTACTTCGGCACTCTCAACATCGCGCAAATCTTGTTACCGATTGGATCACGCACATAAGCGAGATACAGTTTTCCGGCAGGGCCTTCGCGATAGCCAGGTGGGTCTTCGCAGGTTGTGCCGCCATTCGCAAGGGCGGCCGCATGAAACGCATCAACCTGCTCTGGCGACTGCGCTGAAAAGCCGATCGTACCGCCGTTTGCTGGAGTCGCCGCTTTATTATCGATTGGCAGGGTGAACGAAAACACGCCAGTGGGCGTGCGATAGAAATAGCGAATGTCTCGGTTAATGACACCCGGTGCAATGCCCAAGGCACCAAAGACTGCGTCGTAAAATTTTCGTGACGCCTCTAAATCGTTTGCACCTACCATTACATGACTAAACATATTTGCTCCGAGAATTATGGTTGAGAACAAGCAGCGTAACCCAAAATGAAAGACTGCACGAGGCGTTTGAATCACCCGCAATCGGGCCAGCCGTAACCGCCTTTTAGAGTAGGGGTACGAACAGCCTCATATGCTGAAATATCGACGGGATACGACATTTAGTCTGTGACTTAGGTGACGAGATCCCAAAAGCACGATTACGATATTCATGTCACTTTTAAACTCCATTTTTCGACCAGACTATCATTCGGTCATCTGTAGGTTCGATAGCTATGATTACAACTAAAGCGCTATTCCTTTTGCTGATCTTATTTGGGTTTTCGACGATCATGCAGGTCCAATCGACTGGAGACGCTGCCAGCTCACTTAATGGGATGGCTGGGATGACTCTTGTTTCAAAAGGCGACTTCGTGATGGGCTCAAACAACGGGCCCGATGATGAGAAACCAGAGCACCGGGTTTTTGTGAAGTCATTTTTTATGGATGTGCTTCCAGTCAGTAATTCTGATTTTGCAAAATTTCTGAACGCACGGGGCTTGAAGAATCATGTCGATGAATCGTTTTATGATGACGATGATCGCGATGCCAGAATTCATCAGCAAAACTCGATATGGCAAGCAGATCTGGGTTACGCAACGCACCCAGTCAATGAAGTGAGTTGGGTAGGTGCTCGTGATTACTGCGCTTGGTTAAACAAGCGCTTACCGACAGAAGCAGAATGGGAAAAAGCCGCACGCGGAACAGATGGAAGACAATACCCGTGGGGCAATTCAAAACCGAACAACATGCGGGCACTGTACGGCGCAGCCTACAACTCGTCGGCACCAGTTGATGCGTTTTCAGAAGGAGCAAGCCCGTACGGAGTTCTAGACTTGTCTGGCAATCAATGGGAATGGGTATCTAGCGCCTATCGCCCCTACCCCTACAGCGCTGACGACGGAAGAGAAAATCAAACGCCTGGCCCAGTTCGCTCGACTCGCGGTGGTGGGCATGATTCAAGCGAAGACGAGCTCACGACAACCCAACGAGGCAGAAACTTATCTCGTAACCCAAGAGCGGGTCATCACAATATTGGATTTCGCTGTGCGAGTTCGTCGAAAGCGTACTGAAAGCTGAGCCAATACTTAAACTTGATCACTGAGTTACCTCAACGCCGAGTCAAGTCGACTTGCTCGCTGCTGCTCAAACTTGAAAGCATTAGTATGCAGGTGACAAACCGCCATCAATATTAATCGCGGTACCGGTTATATAGCCACCCGCCTCAGAGGCTAATAGCGCCACGAGGCCGGCAAACTCTTCGGGCTTACCCAAGCGGCCCAACGGGATTTGTTGCCCTTGTTTTTCAAGATATTCTTCATACCCAATACCAGACTCATCTTTCTTGTGAAAACGGTGCCATTGTTCACTGTCAATACGACCGATACAAAGCGAGTTTACTAAGACATTAAAAGGCGCCACCTCGTTGGCCAAAACCTTGCTGTACGCCATCCCGGCCGCTCGTGTCACAGAGGTAGGGGCTGTCCCAGCACCCGGAGTTTTTGCAAGCGTATTCAACACATTTATGATGCGACCCCACCTACGTTCTTTCATACCCGGAAGAACCAAGCGAGTCAATCTGATCGCTGAGAATAGTTTAAGATCAAAATCATGCTGCCAGTCTGAATCAGACAGTTCGTCAATATTGCCTCGCGATGACCCACCCGCATTATTCATCAGTATGTCAACGCCACCCCAGCGCTTCTCTACGGTTGCGTAGAGATTTTCGATAGCACTTGCCGACATCACATCACACACAATTGACAAAACTTCAGTCGTCGCTGACGCGCGCAATCGTTCGGCCGCGTGCTCTAAACGAGTTTGATCTCGTGCGGCAATCGCCACTCGATATCCTTGCTCTACTAAAATCAATGCGGCAGCATATCCAAGGCCGGCGCTTCCTCCTGTGATTAAAACCCGTCTGTCTCTGCCTTCAATACTCATCATGACCTCGCCTCAAAACTGTTAAACACTATGCTTCAGTTCATTGATTGACCTGAACGTTCGTTGAATGAAGTAAGACTCATCTCGACGCGCGCAGAGGCACCAAGACCTGCTTGTTGATCACTTACTCTGCCACGATCCCAGCGGTTTTTATAACCTTTCCCCATTTGAGATATTCATTGTTCAAAAACGTTGCAAATTGCACAGGCTGCATTTGATTTGGGATCGCCCCCATCTGCGCTAATTTTTCAATGATGTCAGCAGAGAGCATCTCGATTAAAACGCTTTTATTGATGTATTCGATCACCTGGTCAGACGTGCCAGAGGGTGCTAACAATCCAAACCATGTGCTGGCTTCAAAACCAGGCAAGTCTGACTCTCGCGCGGTAGGAATATCAGGCAACGCCTTCAATCTCACGGAAGAAGCGACTGCCAGCGCTTTCACTGCACCGGACTTGATGTGCGGCAACGCTAACACCGCGCTCGACGCCATCATATCGACATGGCCTGCTAGAAGATCGTTGGTCGCTGGACCCCCTCCTTTGTAGGGTACATGCGTGATGTTCACCCCCGCCTCGTACTTAAGCAACTCCAATGAAAAATGTTGCGGACTACCGATTCCACCCGACGCATAGTTGAGATCCCCCGGTTTCTTACGCGCCAGAGCAAGTAACTCAGCCAGCGTCCGAACATCTAGTGATTTTTTTATCAGAAGAATATTAGGGACGTCCCCAAGTAGTGCGACCGCTTTAAAGTCTTTTTGAAAATCATAAGGCAGTGCGCTATAGATTTGGGGATTGATGACATTAGCCGGTGTACCAAGAAGCAAGGTGTACCCATCAGCATTTGCCTTAGCGACCAACGCCGAACCAATATTGGTATTTGCGCCTGGATGATTCTCTACAACGACGGACGTATTCCATTGCATCCCAAGTTTTTGAGCAAACAAGCGCGCCAAAATATCGGTGCCACCACCCGCTGCGTAGGGAACAATCAACCGCACTGGCTTTCCAGGAAAAACAGAAGGTTGAGCACTTAAGGTAAAAGGAAACACGATCACCAGTGCCAAGACACCGCGAATTAAAGCCTTTGTA
>JBIIWK010000278.1:0-4245 GCA_044338955.1 Burkholderiaceae bacterium | reverse complement strand
ATGACTACGGCAAGCGTATCGTTAATGAGTGTGGATTTGCCCGAGCCTGAAACGCCACTGACACAGACGAACTTGCCCGCTGGGATGCGCAGGTCGACTGCTTTTAAATTATTGCCACTACAACCCGTGAGGGTGAGCCATGCTTGTTCTTCGCTTAACGGCCGACGTTTGGGGATCACAATCGCTCGAGCACCACTCATATACTGACCGGTAATCGACGCGGGGTTGTGTTCAATTTGTGCGGGCGTGCCTTGCGCCACAATTTGCCCGCCATGTTCACCAGCGCCCGGGCCCATGTCCACTACCCAGTCGGCTTGCCGGATCATGTCTTCGTCGTGCTCAACCACGATCACACTGTTCCCTAAATCGCGCAGATGTTGTAGCGTAGCGATCAAGCGATCGTTATCGCGCTGGTGCAGGCCGATAGAGGGCTCATCCAGCACATACATCACGCCAGTGAGCCCAGAGCCAATCTGGCTGGCCAGCCGAATGCGCTGCGCTTCGCCACCTGAAATCGTATCGGCGCTGCGATCAAGCGATAAATAATTTAAGCCGACATTATTTAAAAAACTTAAGCGTGCTTCGATTTCGCGCACGATGCGTTGGGCGATTTCTTGGCGAGCGCCAGTTAACTTTAAGTCTTGAAACCATTTGAGGCACTGCGACAGCGGCTGGGCCTCAACTTCATAAATAGCCAGGCCTTGTTCTTGCCATTGCAGCGCTTCGGGCGTGCCTTCTAGTGCTTTGGGCGGGGCGATACGCTCAGCACCGATCCGTACATGGCGCGCCTCGGCACGCAGGCGTGAGCCCTGACAAGCTGGGCAGGTTTGCACCGCACGATATTTGCCCAGTTCTTCGCGTACGGCAGACGAGTCGGTTTCTTTCCAGCGGCGCTCGAGGTTGGGGATCACGCCTTCAAAGGCGTGTCGCTTGACGCTGCTGCGACCTTTTTCATTCAGATAAAAAAACGGTAGCTCTACCTCGCCTGAACCGTACAGCACAATTTGGCGCAGCTGGTCAGGCAGGGTTTCCCAGGTGGTTTCGATATCAAATTCATAATGCGTGGCCAGGCTTGAGAGCATTGAAAAGGTAAACGCATTGCGCTTGTCCCAGCCGCGAATGGCGCCTGAGCCCAGGCTCAACTCCGGAAATGCCACCACCCGCTTGGGATCAAAAAAACCAACCTGCCCCAGGCCATCACAGCTGGCACAGGCCCCGACCGGGTTGTTAAAACTGAACAAACGCGGCTCGAGTTCGGGCAAGCTGTGGCTGCACACCGGACAGGCATAACGGCTTGAAAACAAGTGTTCTTGATCGGTATCCATATCAAGCGCGACGACCCGACCCTGCGCCAGCGTTAAAGCCGTTTCAAAGCTTTCGGCCAAACGCTGTTTGCTTTCTGGCTTGATGCGCAAACGATCGATCACTACGTCGATGTCGTGTTTCTCGTTTTTGTTGAGCTCGGGCATGCTGTCCAGGTCAACCATTGCGCCGTCGACCCGCACTCTGACAAAACCTTGGGCCTGCAGGCTTGCGCACTCATCCTCAAAACTACCCTTACGGTCGCGCACCATCGGGGCCAGGATGGCTAAGCGCCGCTCGGCGGGCCAGGCCAACACGCTATCGACCATTTGACTGACGTTTTGCGCAGCCAGTGGCAAGCCGTGCGACGGGCAATACGGCGTACCGACGCGGGCAAATAGCAGGCGCAGATAGTCATGGATTTCGGTGATGGTGCCCACGGTTGAGCGTGGGTTATGCCCAGCCGCCTTTTGTTCGATTGAAATTGCCGGCGACAGCCCTTCGATCAAATCGACATCGGGCTTATCCATTAACTGCAAAAATTGGCGCGCATAGGCTGACAAACTTTCAACGTAGCGGCGCTGTCCCTCGGCATAAAGCGTGTCAAAGGCAAGCGATGATTTACCCGACCCCGATAAGCCCGTCACGACCACCAGTTTGTGGCGAGGCAGGTCAAGCGACACGTTTTTGAGGTTATGGGTGCGCGCACCCCGAATACGAATTTCTTCCATGTGGCCTGTGGTGTATTTAGGTATTTCAGCGACCGCTGCGTTTACGCAGGGCAACTTGGTACTATAACGCCCTGATGCTACCGTCGCGTATATGCTCACCACTTTGAAACAAGAGTTTGATGTCTGACACCCAGTCGCTGTCTTTAACCCCCACCGAACGTCGAGCGAGTTTTGCGCTTGCAGGCCTGTTTGCGGCGCGAATGCTGGGTTTGTTTTTGCTGTTGCCGGTGTTTGCGGTGGCTGCCCTAGGTGTGGCCGGTGGTGATGATCCTGCGCGGGTCGGGCTGGCGTTAGGGATGTACGGGTTGACGCAGGCCTGTATGCAAATCCCTTTTGGTCTGGCCTCTGACCGCTGGGGGCGCCGTCCCGTGGTGTTGGTGGGATTATTTTTGTTTGTGTTGGGTAGCGTGATCTGCGCGTTGTCGAACGATATTTTTTGGATCACGATCGGCCGAGCGATTCAGGGCTCGGGGGCAATTTCAGCGGCAATTACCGCTTGGTTGGCCGATGCGACCCGACCCGAGGTGCGCACGCGTGCGATGGCAATGGTGGGTGGCTCGATTGGCTTGTCGTTTGCGTTGGCCTTGGTCGCCGCCCCGCTGATTGTGGGCGCCGGCGGCTTATCAGGGCTGTTCTGGAGCATCGCTTTGTTAGGGGTGGTGTGCCTGGCGGTGGCTCGGTTTGTGGTGCCCGTCGTGCCTTTGGCCGCTAGGCCAGCACAGCCTGCTCGGGCGATGCAAGTATTCACTCACGCCGATTTATTACGTTTGAATTTTGGCGTGTTTTGTTTGCATTTAATTCAGGTGGCGATGTTTGTGGTGGTGCCACCCCTGTTTATCAAGCTAGGTGGCTTAAGCTCGGCCGAGCTCTGGAAGGTCTACCTACCCGTGATTTTTGGCTCGTTTATTTTCATGGTGCCGATGATTTTTGTCGCTGAAAAGAAGCGGGCGCACCGTGCGATGCTGCGCTTAGCGGTTGCCGGTCTTGTCGTTGTGTTCGCCTTGTTGCCGTGGGCAAGCCAAGGTTTTTATCTGTTAGCGGCAGGGCTCACCGCGTTTTTTGTGATGTTTAACGTACTTGAAGCGCTGCAACCTTCATTGGTGTCGCGCGTCGCACCGCCCGAGCTAAAAGGTTTAGCCCTTGGCTTTTACAATACCGCCCAAGCTGCAGGCTTATTTTTGGGCGGTAGTTTGGGTGGCATCTTAGTGGTTTGGGGCGGCGCCAGCGCTGTCTTTTGGGCCGCCTGCGCGTTATCCGCGCTTTGGTTGTTGGTGACCTGGGGCCTGCGGCCCCTCGGCGTTAAACATTAACAGCGCTTCACTGACACCGCCTCGTTAACACGGCTGCATCAACTCCGCTTGGCACACTGCCGCTCACTTGTTTAGCAGAGGTCTCTAAGAAAAACAGACGTTTACTCGGCCTGAATCCCTGCAGCCTGAACAACCTTGGCCCAACGTTCAAGATCTTGGGTTAAGTACGCCCTGAACTCTGCAGGTGAATTGCCACTAGGCGTGGCGCCTAAATCCTTCATCCGCTTAATCACTTCGGGTTGCTTAAGCGCCAAGTTCATCGCTGCATTCAGCTTATTGACGATGGGCTCGGGCGTACCGGCCGGGGCCAACAGACCCACCCATGGTGCAGTTTGCTCAAAGTCTTTGTAGCCCGACTCATCCATCGTGGGTACGCCTGCGAACTCGGCCATCGGTTTGCTAGTGCCAACGGCTAAGACTTTTAAACGCTTGTCGGCAACCATATTGGCAATACCGATCATGGGGTAAAACATAAACGACACACGCCCCGCCATCACTTCAGTGAGCGCCGGCGCATTGCCACGAAACGGCACGTGCAACATCTTGACCCCAGCAATCGTGGCCATTAAGGCACCGGCCAAATGGGCTGAGCCACCATTGCCAGCCGAGCCGTAGCTAATGCTATCGGGGCTTTTTTTGGCCGCCGCAACTAAATCAGCAACGGTTTTGTAAGGCGTATCGGGCGCGGTGACCACCACCAGTGGCAACACCGCACCTAAAGAAATTGGCGTAAAGTTTTCGAGTGGATCGTATTCAGCCTTCTCTTTGAGCAGCACGCGATTGACGTTATGCGAGAGCGACGCAAACAACAGTGTGTAGCCATCGGGGTTGGCCTTGGCGACTTCTTTTGTGGCGATCAGCGAGTTGGCGCCGGTGCGGTTTTCTACCACCATTGATTGCCC
>JBIIWK010000276.1:0-4253 GCA_044338955.1 Burkholderiaceae bacterium | reverse complement strand
ATATCGTCGGGGTCTATCACGGGCAGTCGCCAATGGCGCCACGTTTACTGACGGGCTCGCATTACGATACCGTGCGTAACGGTGGCAAATATGATGGTCGCTTAGGGATTTTGGTGCCGATTGCGGCCGTTCGCGATTTAGCCCAAAGCAAAAAGCGTTTGCCCTTCGGGATAGAAGTAGTGGGTTTTTCTGAAGAAGAAGGTCAACGCTATCGCGCAACGTTTTTGGCGGCGAGTGCCCTGACAGGGGCCTTTGACCCAGCTTGGCTTGCTCAAGTCGATGCAGACGGCATTACTCTGCAACAGGCCATGCAAAAAGCGGGTTTGCCGGGCACGCTCGAGGCCATTACTGCGCTCAGGCGTGATCCCAAAAAGTATCTTGGGTTTGTTGAAGTACACATCGAACAAGGTCCGGTGCTGTGCGAAGGCGCTTTGCCCTTAGGTGTGGTGACCTCAATTAACGCGGGGGTTAGGGCTATGTGTAAAACGATTGGTATGGCGGCCCACGCAGGCACGACCCCTATGCTGATGCGACAAGACGCCATGCTTGCCGCCGCTGAAATCAGCTTGATGGCAGAGCAGCGCGCCTTGGCTGAGGCCGATTCGGTGGCAACAGTGGGTCAGTTTCAAGTGCCAGGTGGGTCAATCAACGTCATCCCTGGCGAATGCGCTTTTACCCTAGACATGCGGGCACCGACTGATCAACAGCGCGATGCGTTGGTCAGCGACATTCTCAAACAAGCCCAAGCGATCGCTGAGCGTCGTCAGGTCAAATTTGAATACTCTGAGGTGATGCGTGCCGCTGCAGCCCCATCAGATCTTGCCTGGCAACAACGGTGGGAGCGCGCCGTCGCCGCGGTCGGTCAACCCGTATTCAAACTCAATAGCGGGGCAGGACACGATGCCATGAAGCTTCACACCATCATGCCCCAAGCCATGTTGTTTGTGCGCGGTGGTAATCGCGGCATCAGTCACAATCCACTCGAAATCATTACCGCTGAAGATGCCGAACTGACGGTGCAAGCGTTTATTGCCCTGCTTGACGATTTGGTGGCTCGGCCCTGATTGTGGGTACCTGCGCTGGTGGCTAGGTTACGTTTTTTGTTATCCTGATCGAATTGATGAAATAGCCTCTGTAGCTCAAGTTTTCTAGGGCGCTTTGCATACTGGGGCTTAACGAGCCGAGTTTGTGTCCTCAGGGCGCTTTGAAAGTATGATTGGGATTCATTTGAACCCTAAATCCTGAATCACTATGACTACCGCCGACTACAACCGCCTTGATCAATGGATCGACGCGCACTTTGATGAACAGGTTGCCTTTTTACAGTCTGTGCTTTCAGTACCCACAGATACGCCGCCTGGCAACAACACCCCGCACGCCTTGCATACGGCAGAGTTGCTCAAAAAATATGACATGCAAGCGCAGGCGCATGCGGTGCCTGAGGCGATCGTACGCGCAGCCGGACTTGAATCCATTACCAACTTAATCGTCAAGCGCCAATACGGGCAGGGCGGTCGCGTGCTTGCACTCAACGCGCATGGTGACGTTGTGCCCCCTGGCGACGGCTGGACATACCCACCTTACGCAGGTGCAATACATGACGGCAAAATCTACGGACGGGCAGCCGCCGTGAGCAAGTGCGATTTTTCAACCTATGTGTTTGCAGTGCGAGCGCTTGAGTCTTTAGGCGTACCGCTTAAGGGCAGCATCGAGCTTCAGTTTACCTACGACGAAGAGTTTGGCGGTGAACTTGGCCCCGGCTGGTTACTGAACAATCAACTCACTAAGCCCGATCTTGCCATTGCGGCGGGCTTTAGTTATCAGATCATTACGGCTCACAATGGTTGCTTGCAGCTTGAAGTGACCGTGAACGGCAAGATGGGCCATGCAGCGGTACCGAGCTCTGGGGTCGATGCCCTGCAAGCCGCAGTCAAAATCATGAATGCTTTGTACGCGCTAAACGACACCTACAAGTCGATCACCAGTAAAGTGCCCGGCATTAATCACCCCTATTTAAATATCGGTCTCATCAACGGTGGCACTAACACCAATGTCATCCCCGGCAAAGTAGTGCTTAAGCTCGATCGCCGCATGATCCCCGAAGAAGATCCAGCCCAAGTTGAACAAAGCCTGCGCGAGACGATTGAAAAAACGTGGCAAGCCTTGCCCGGCATTACCGTGCAGACGCGTAGAATTTTGCTAGCACGTGCGCTTAAACCCTTAGCCGGTAGCGATGCCTTGGTGGGCGCTTTGCAGCAACACGCAAAAACTATTTTTAACGAAGACGTGCCGGCTTGCGGCACGCCCTTGTATGCAGATGCGCGCCTGTATTGCGAAGCTGGTGTGCCAGTGGTGTTGTATGGCGCAGGGCCACGAACAGTTGAAGAGAGTCGCGCTAAACAACCTGATGAGCGCCTAGACCTTGAAGATCTTAGACGCGCAACCAAAGTGATTGCGCGCACCTGCTTAGATTTGATGAGCTAGCTTTTAGATCTGAAGATGTAGCGGTTCAGATCTAAGGTCTAAGGTTGTAAATATTTAGGTCGGGCGAGTTAGATATCTAGATCTGACGATCGAACTATTTTGATCTGATGACTTAGATATCTAGATCTGAGGATTGAACTATTTTGATCCGATGGCTTAGTCAGGCTTGATATTTTTTTCACGAATCAAACGAGCCCACTTTTCTGAATCCTTTTTAAGCAACGCGGCCAGTTCTTGAGGCGTTGAACTTGCAGGCAAGGTGCCTGAATTTAAAAGACGTTGTTTCACTGACTCAGTTTCAAGCGTGCGTTTGATTGCAGCGCTGAGTAGTGCGATGGTTGCTGGAGGCGTATCTTTATTGGTAAAGATTGCGTACCAGTTGTCTGAATCAACGCCTTCGACACCGATTTCTTTAAATGTTTTGATATCGGGTAACAAAGGGTGGCGGTTCTCGGCGGCCATCGCAATCGGTTTGAGCTTGCCGGCACGAATGTGGTTAATCAAACCCGGTACGTCTCCAAAAAACGCGTCGACGTGGCCCGCCATCACATCCGTAATCGCTGGTGCTGCGCCTTTATACGGAACATCCACCAGGTTGGCCTTTGTGGCTGCTGCTAACAACGCCGCGGCAAGGTGAGGCACACTACCCATACCCGAGTTAGCCATTGTGGTGCGAGTATTCATCGCATTTTCAATGAAGTCTTTTGGGCCGGTTGCGGGATTTTTTGGGTTGACCACTAACAGTTCATCGTTACGCGCCACTAACGACACCGGTGCCAGATCACGCTCGGTGTTGTAAGGCAATTTTGGATACAGACCAGGATTGATGGCCACCGCACCAGTGCTGCTAAACCAAATGACCGAACCATCAGGTGCAGACTTGATGACATATTCGGCGGCGATGATGCCGTTTGCGCCAGGCTTGTTTTCAACGATGACGGTTTGGTTAAGCTCTTTGCCTAGTTGTTCGCTAATGCTACGCGCAACAAAATCAACCGGTCCGCCCGGCGGAAACGCCACGATCATCCGAAGTGATTGAGTTTGGGCGACACCGCCGGTTGCAGTCAAGGCAATTGCTAAGCCACCAAGCAGGCCACAGATTTTTTTTGAGATAACAGACGCAGCGCGTTGTTGTTTGTATGTTTGATCAGTCATTAGTATCCTTTTTTGATTGGCTGCGACCTGAATTGCAACGTTACGCGCTCGGTTCATTGCACGGCTTACTGCTTCGCTTACTGCTTCGCAAACTGCACGGCTGACTGTACAGCTTACTGCTTCGTTAGCTGCATGGCTAACTGCACAGCTTACTGCTTCGCAAGCTGAACGGCTAACTGCACAGCTTACTGCTTCGCAAGCTGAACGGCTGACTGCTTCGCTAATTGCTCAGCTAGCTGCAGCGCGCCGACATGCCGCCATCTACCAAAATCTCAGTGCCAGTGACAAACCTAGATTCGTCTGACGCCAGGTACACCGCTGCGTTGGCAGTATCGCGCCCATCACCCATAAAAGGCAAGGGGATACGCGACTGACGCTGTTCAAGTAACTGGCTCACGTCGCCGCCTGCGCGTTGACCGGCCAAACGAAACTCAACCATTGGCGTGTGCAGTTGGCCCGGGATAATGGTGTTGACCCGAATGCCTTTTTTGGCGTACTGCATTGCGACCACGCGCGAGAGTTGAATGACGCCGGCTTTAGTGGCGGCATAGGCCACCTGGGCTGAGCCCGTCCAGCGAATGCCCGAGGTTGACGCGATATTGATAATGCCGCCC
>JBIIWK010000380.1:0-4260 GCA_044338955.1 Burkholderiaceae bacterium | reverse complement strand
GATACCGATACGGTTGACGTCGAAGTCTTTCAAACTGATGGCGTGATTCGTGCGAGTGGCACCGAAAACGAAACGCTTTTCCCGAGCCTCGATAAGGTCATTGCAAAATTCTTTCGAATCACCTCAGACTTACCAGGTCTCAATCGAGACCAGATCGTTGAGACCGTGATGGCATTGGATCAGGTGGCCGATATCCAAGAGCTAATGAAACTGCTCGTGGTCAGTAAGGCATTGACTGCCGCTCACTAGCAAGCGACAGTCAACGGAATGCAGGGTCACGCATCAAGGATTTAGCGCGACCGAAGTCCCAATCATCGAGTCACGCGTCACTAAGGTCGCCAACTGAGATTCGGTCATGCCCTCAGTGCCACTAGGGCGGTTTGGCAACACTAAAAAGCGAAGATCCGCAGTGCTATCTGACACTCGAACTTCAACGCTCTCAGGGATGTCTGTCCCAAACTCAGCAAGCACTTTGCGAGGTTCAACGACGACACGCGAGCGATAGTCGATCGACTTGTACCAAGCCGGTGGGATACCTAACAGCATGCGTGGGTAGCATGAACAGAGTGTGCAGACGACAACGTTGTGCACTGTTGGCGTGTTTTCAAGCACGACGAGTTCAAGGGGCGTGATGATATCAAGCTCAAAGTGCTGGTTGATCGTTTTAAGTGGGTCTGCCAGTAATTGCTTTTTAAAGTCTGGGTCTACCCAGGCCTTTGCAACAATTTTTCCGCCAATCGCTGGGGTGAGGCTGTCTTGCTTATCGATCTGCGCATGTAATTCTGCAGCCGTGATAATGCCTTTTTCATCTAACAGTTCGCGAATCGCAGTTTGTAGCAATACCTCATAGCGATCATAGCCGTCGTCATCATCTGGCGCAGGTGGGCTGTGCGGGTGCGAGTGACCATGCGAGTGGTCGTGGTCATGATCGTGGTCGTGGTCGTGATCATGTCCGTGATTTGAGCTCATGCTTTTTCTCCTGCGAGCGGTTCGATCCAGTGATCGTAGATATCAGCGACAACAGTGTCTTTAGGGCTGCCTGTATAGTTGGGCCAGACGTCAGCTTGTTTAAAGCGTACGCGATAGAGCACGCGCAGCGGTAGACCTGGTTTGTGAAACGCCAGCAATGAAGGATCGCGGAAGCAACCCATCACATCGGTAATTTCGCCTTCGATGCCGCGCAAATAAAACGGCGTGCGGCAATGCTGCTCGGGCGTGTGCTTGCGTACGCGCACGGGTGCACCGACTGGTAGTGCTTGGCCAGGGCGAATCGCAAAAGCTGTCATGCTGCCACCTTTTTATATTTTTCGCGTAATTGCTCGACCCGAGCTTCGATTTCGTCGCGGCTCAAGATTTGTTGCTCAATGATCAGTTCGCACGCAGCCCGAATCCACTTATCGTAATAGCCCAGGTTACGGTAGTCTTCTTTGGTGTTAGATTCGATCGCTCGGCGCATCGCATCCGAAGTGAAGGCCTTAAGCTTTGGGCCAGATAAAATTTTTAAAATGGCATCGACACGTTTTTCGTGCAAGGTATTGGGGTGTTCGTCTTGGCAGACTGGGCCAGCTGGTAAGCCGCCAATATCGTTGACTTTACGTTCTGTCATGAGTGATCTCAATCCGTGAGTGACAAATAAGGTTGAATAAAAAATAGCTGCGCAGCGTTACGCAGTCATTAGCGATCCCAAACTTCGTCGGGCACTGGCAGACCTTTTAGATCTTCAACGCTCAAGGGGTGGTCAGGCTTGATGTCATAGGTTTCAAGCATCAGAGCCATTTGCCGCGTGTGTTGAGCAGCATGCCAGGCTGTGCGCTCAAAAACATCGTGCATGGTTCGTCGTCCGTAGTAAGTTGGTACCAAGTAGGCAAGACTATGATCTGGTTCTTTCGCCCACCAAGCGCTCAGCTCGGCTCGCACGGTTTCACCCCATTTGGCTAGGTCGTTTGCGGTCCAGTCAATGGGCGCCACTTCGTTAAAGCTTTCAAACTTTAAGTCAACTTGATGGGCGGCTTCAACACCCATTTGAGCGACTCGAAAAATATGAAAAGCCGTACCCGCTGGATTACGGTTGCGATTACGAAAATTTTCGCGTAGTTGCTCTGGTTTGAATTGCTGGATCAGCCGAATAGTGGTTTGCAAGACGATGTCTAACTTTGCGACGAGTTGTTCTGGAGGCAAGGGATCCATCAATTTTGTTTTGAGATCTAAAAACTTGATCACATCGTTGAAGGATTGGCACATCGTGAACTTACCACCGAGGGCCACAACCGGCACGCTGCGGGCACCTAAGGCACGTAATTTATCCATACCCGTTGGGTCGTTAAGCACATCAATCGATTCGAAGTCGATCCCCTGTTTCGTTAAAAACTCTTTGGTGCGTAAGCATGAGGAGCAGCCAGGTTGCCAAAAAACTTGAACGCGAGCAGAGGATGTCGTTTGCATGAGGATTGTCTCTAGTTTTTTA
Organism: Burkholderiaceae bacterium; assembly: GCA_044338955.1. GTDB lineage: Bacteria > Pseudomonadota > Gammaproteobacteria > Burkholderiales > Burkholderiaceae_B > Zwartia. The sequence goes on along the minus strand of JBIIWK010000380.1, from coordinate 1,796 downwards.
TAAATATGAGGTGCGGAGGTGCCGTGATTATCAGAAATAGTACCTAAAACTTCAGTTTCGCGCTGCGAAAATCAATCTTTTCATTGAGGCCTCGGGCGATGTACCTAAAATACTGCACTGCAAAAACTGGACTTTGATTAAGGCCTTGGGCGAATGCCCAAAATCCCTCGTGCTTCAGCGGGCGAGGCGACTTCGCGACCGACAGTTTTTGCCAAATTGACGATCTCTCGCACTAATTGCGCGTTGGTCGGGTAGCCGAGCTCAGGATAGGCATAGTCACCGATTCCAATCGCGATATGCCCCCCCTGAGCAATTGCGCTTAATGCGATCGGAAACAAATTACCGCTCTTGCAGCAGACTGCCCACTCGGATTGTCGATTCTTAGGTAGATGGTCTGTATAAGCTCTGAGCCCCTCGGCGGTTGCTGGGTGCCCGCCGAGCTGGCCTCCTTCTCCATGCACAAACAAAAAGTATCCGGGCTCAGCCACTAAGTCCATATCCATTAAGGCTGCAGCACTGCGCAAAAATGGAATGCTCCAACAGGCGAGCGCCGGCTTGATCCCGAGCGCGCGAAACCGCTCGGTAAAAGCGATTAAAGAGTCGTGCGCATTGACGTAAACTTTTCCGTCCGTCACGAAGCGTCGATTTTGCTGGTCAAAAATATCGATATTGGTCGAACCTGGGTCGAGACCGACAATTTCAGGTTTCAAGACGGGGTCATGTGCGAAGGCCTCAATATGGCTGATTCGCTCGAGTTTGCCGCCTTTGGTGATTTGCCCAAGTGTTGGGTTGATCATCAAGTCTGAGTTTGCGCGTATCGCTCTGATTGGCGCGGCATAATCCTCTAAACCGTGTGCTGGTGAACCATCGGCAGCGCGTGCATGAAAGTGCACAATTGAAGCTCCGGCGTCTTGTATCGCGCGAGCTTCTCGGCCAATTTCTTCAGGCGTCCACGGGACATGAGGATTTTCGTCGCGCATCGCATATTCATTAATTCGAACTTCAATAATTAGTTTATTCATCGTCCGGCTCATTCGCCAGAGCGTGTCTTGGGGGGAGTGACAGGCGCGAGCCATCGAACGCCAACGCGCTCAAGAAGTTGTTCAAAATCTGGAGGTTCTGTCGCACCGGAGCGAACCCGCTGTTCAAGCATTGCATCCTGCTCACGCAGCGCGATTAGTTTGTCTGAGACCCGAGCAAACTCTGCAGGCGGGACGATCACGATGCCGTCATCGTCTGCGATGACGAGATCACCAGGGTGGATGACCACAGACCCCAGCGTGATGGGTAAACCGACGGTGCCGGGCCCGTGTTTGGTTGGCACTAAGGGCGAAGTGCCGGAGGCATACACTGGCAAGTTGATGTTACGTAAGCCCTCAAGATCGCGCACCAAACCATCGGTAATCATGCCCGCTGCTTTCGCATTATTCAATAGACCCATAATGTGATCACCTAAAAGCGCGCAGCCTGTATATGAGGCACTCGCGACCACGAGTATGTCGCCTGGCTGAACCACCTTTAAGGCAGCGTACGGCGCAAGATTATCGCCAGGGGCCGTCCAGACTGGCAGGGCAGACCCGATGAGCCTGGCGCCACCTGAATAGCGGTGCAGCGAGTGCTTCAGAGTCCCTGTCCCGCCCGTTGCATCACTAAATTGGTTAGAGGATGCTTGTAAAAAAACTGGATAAGGTTGGATGGAGAAGCGAGGCCAATCCTTAAGAATAGTAAGAGCTGGTGTTGTCATGTTAGTTTTGCGCCAGTGAACTAAACCAATTAATTACGTTTGATTTTGGTAC
>JBIIWK010000050.1:0-14246 GCA_044338955.1 Burkholderiaceae bacterium | reverse complement strand
GCGCTTTTCAGTTAAGGCTTCAACCAAGGCCTGTTGGTCCACAACCGCGCCGCGTGCCACGTTGATCAAGTAAGACGACGCTTTCATTTTGCCCAACAAGGCGCTGCTAATCAGCCCCTTGGTTGACTCGTTCAAGGGGCAAGCAAGCACCACAAAATCCGCTTGTGCCAGCACCTGCTCTAACGAAGTCACTTCAATAAAATCTAGCGAAGCGCGACCGCTAGGTCGGTAGCCACACACACTCATCCCAAAACCAAAGTGACACATTTTGGCAACAGCTTGACCAATCGCGCCCAAGCCCACCAACCCGACTCTTTTACCCGCCAACTCTATCCCGTCGTCGGCCAATGCGCGGGCGCTCGCCCAGCCGCGCGCACGCATGCGCTGGTTGGCTGCCGCGCTGCGGTGGGCAAGCGACAACATTTGCCCCACCGCAAATTCGGCGACGGTCACTGCGTTGGTGCCGGGAGCATTGGCGACCGCGATACCGCGTTCAGTGGCCTCGGGGATCGGGATCATATCGACCCCGGCTCCGTGACGAATGACGCCTAGCAAATGTGGGGCCTGGTCATAAAGAGTCGCGGGAATGGGGGTGCGCACCACCACGATCGAAGCCTCGCGAGCGCCTGCAATCAGGTCTTCGTCGCGAATAGACGCCGCCACGGATACCCGTGCGAACGTTTCCATTTCAGCGTGCACGAGGGGATGAATCGGATTCGTTAAAAAAATCAGTTTTGAGGTCATGGAATTTGATCTGAAAGGAGTATATTTATTCTGGCGAAGCACAAGCACTCGGGACGCTAGGCGCTTAGAGTACAGAAAATAACTAGAGAGACACAGGCATGACCATAACATTCAAAAAGCTTCATCCGACTTTCATGGCAGAAGTTAGTGCGCTCGATTTGCGACAAGTGCAAGATGAGGCAAGCCTTGCGCGCTTGCGCGAGGGCATGACTGAGTTTGGTGTTTTGGTCTTTAAAGGGCAACAGTTTTCAAATCAAGATCAACTTGATTTCGCGCAACGCCTCGACGGCGTGCTGCATGCCAAAACATCTTCATCGGTTTTAGTCAAAAATCGCTTCGGCAACGAAGCGCTTACCGACATCTCAAACGTTGGTCAAGACGGGGACATCTTGGCCGCCGAAGACCGTCGCCGTGTAAACGGCATCAGTAATCGCATCTGGCACACCGATGCCTCGTTTGAGGATCCCGCAGGGCGTTACTCAATGCTGTATGCACGCAACATCCCGCCGGTACGGGCCGATACCGAGTTTGCTGACATGCGTGCGGCCTACGAAGCGCTTGACGAAGCTACCAAGGCGGCGATTGACGAGCTGCGCGTGCATCATTCAATTGCGTATTCGCGCCACACGATGGGTTTTGATTTTTCGCCAGAAGAAAAAGCCAAGCTACTTGGGGCCACGCACCCCTTGGTGCGTGTGATTGAAGGCTCACCACGCAAGTCGCTTTATCTCGCCTCGCACGCTGAACGCGTGATCGGGTGGCAAGTGCCTGAGGGCCGTTTGCTGTTGCGCGACCTCATCGAGCATGCGACGCGCCCCCAGTTTTTAGGCCACCATGAATGGGTGCTGGGCGATCTGGTCATTTGGGATAATCGCACCACCATGCATCGCGCACGTCCGTTTGACGACAAAACCTACAAACGCGAACTCACCCGCGTGACCACGTTAGATTTGCCGCGCAAAGCGGCGGTTGCGCAAGCTGCTTGAGTGCGTATTAGGTACCAATCTTAAAACTGGCCTGCATTTTGCGCAGCATAGCGATCACGCTTTGCGCCACAATCCGGCCAGTTTTGGGGTTTTCAGACGGAATGTTTTCCATGGTCATGGTGAACTTCGCCGAGTCTGAATCGACCACAATGCTGTGCGTGTTGCGCACAACCGTTGGATCGGCCCAAATCTCAAGCAAGGTATTTTCGGGGCCCACACCGGCCAACGCCAACGCTACCACCACGTTTAAGTTTGCCGGAAACCCTTTGGCTGCGGCACGTGCATTGCCTTCGAACACTTTTTTCGGTTCGGTCAGGCCTTCAACGCTAATGTTGTTCTCGATTAAGTGTGGGGCACCCGCGAGCCCATTAGGCGGCTTACGCGTGATCATTCGCACAGTATGAATCTTGCCCTCGGCAGCTGCGATCATGGCGTCTAAGCCGATCAGTGCGCCGGTTGGCACATGAATAATGCCACCCTCATGCTCGGCCATATCAATCAAATTTTGGTTAAACAGAAGCGCCCCCACCGATAAAACAATCGCTTGTTTCTTGGCCTTTAAAAACGGCGTCACAATTTCGGACAACAGGGCAGCCGGTGCGCACTCGATCACCAAATCCGCCACGGGCTCGAGCTCGGCTAGCGTCAGCACCTTGACCGGCACCCCCAGGCTTGAAACAAATTGCTGCGCTTTATCGTGGTTTTTAGCTGAAACGGCAGTCAGCACCACGCCAGGTACTGTGCCTTTCGCCAGAGAGCTGGCGATGGATTTTCCGATTGCGCCTAAGCCAGCAATTGCGATCCGTAAGGGTTGTTTGTTTGTGATGTGTGTAGTGTTAGACATTTTTTGCTCAGTCAATTTTCATATTCGAGGTTTTTACAATATCGGCATATTTGGCCACTTCGCGTCGAAGGTGCGAGCCAAACTCTGCTGGCGTCCCACCGATAATTTCAATGCCACGTTCACGCAGATTTTGCCGAACCCCCTCTTGCGCCAACGCCTCATTGAGCGAGAGATTCATGCGCTCAACGACGACCTTAGGAGTGTTTGCGGGTGCGATGATCCCGTACCACGAGTCAGTTTCAAAGGCCGGCAGGCCCTGTTCAGCGATCGTGGGGATCTCAGGCGCCAACGGAGCTCGGGTCAAATAGGTTGTGCCCAGCGCTCTGAGCTTACCCGAGCGAATATGCGCCAAAAAGTCGGGCAAATTGCCAAACATGAGATCGATATTACCGCCGAGCAGATCGTTCAGCGCGGGCCCTTGCGCCTTGTAGGGCACATGAACGATGTCAATACCCGTCATCGATTTAAGCATTTCACCTGCAAAATGGGGCGTTGTGCCATTGCCGAACGACCCGTAAGACAGCTTGCCTGGATTTTTCTTGGCATAGGCAATTAACTCAGATAAGTTACGAATCGGCAGATCAGGCCGAACCGCAAGCACGTTGGCCGTGCGCGCCAGCAAGATCACCGGCACCAGATCTTTATTCAGGTTGTAGGGCAAGTTTTTAACCAGCGATTGGTTGACCGTAAAACTATTCGCCACTCCGCCAAAGGTGTGACGATCGCTGGCTTTGGCCACCGCATCGACCCCGATGACGGTACCTGCGCCAGGTTTATTTTCGACAAACACCGAGCCTGCCAAATCGCGCGCAACCTCAGGCACCAACAAACGCACTACCGCATCAAGCGTGCTGGCACCACCCGGAAACGGCACAATCATGCGCACGGGTTGAGTGGGCCATTGTGCCGCCGAGGCCGACTGCCCAACCGCGCCACTTGATAAAAAGCTCAGGCTGGCGAGCCCTAGAAAAAATATCCGTTTCAACATGTCGTGTTCGATTTTTGGGTTTAATTTTTTAGGTTTAAACCATTAGATCTAAATTTTCGGATCTAATGGTCTAAACATCTTGCCTGACCGAATTATCCACCAAAGCCGCTCGGCAGGTGCAAGAGCCAAAATATCGCATTCAGCACGGCGTAGACGGTAGCCATCACACCCAGAGCACCCACACCGAGCACGAGCGCCTGGCTCTCAGTGCTTGGTGGATATTTGCGCAGCACGACTCGCCCACCGATCGCCGCAAGCGCAATGCCGTACAGCAAACTGGCGGCACTGATCAAAACAGGGTTTTGAGTTGAAAAACCCAGCATAAACAAGGCCGTACCAACAATAAAACAGGGCAACCCCACGATAAATCCTAAGGCTAAAAACAACACAATCCCATCAAAATCCAGATTGGATGGGTGGTTTTTCTCATTTTTTGGCACTTTTTAGCCTTGAGGGGTCGAAATCATAGATTTCAAATTGAATTTCTGTCTGAGCAGTCTAAAATAGACTCAGGATGACGTAACGATGACTGCCATAGGTTATGTCTGCAATCTGATGGAATGATGATGAATAAAAAACTTGCCGTAATGTTAACGATAGCTGCTTTTGGTTTAGCCCAAGTGGCGCCCGTTGCTGCGCAAACAAGCTCAAATAAGCCGGCACAGACGAGCCCCAAGAAAAACACGACAGCTAAAAAGAAGGCGACACCTAAGAAAAGCACCGCACCAAAAAAGAAAACAACGAAAACAACTAAAAGCAGTAAGCCTAAAACAAGCTCTTTCGTCAGCCCTCAAGCACTGGGCTAACCCAAGCCGTTGGGGTACCCGCGCCGTTAGGGTATCCGCGTCGCCGGAGTACCCGCGTCGTTGGGCAACCCCATAGCGGATGCGCGCTTCACTCGAGCCGGATCCCCGCCTTTTGAATCACACCGCCCCAGCGCGCGTAATCGCGGTTAATTTGGTCTGCAAATTCGGCTGGCGTGCTCGGTGATGCATTCAACCCCAAGGCACTAATCCGTTTTTGTACCGAGGCATCAGACAACACCGTGTTGATATCTTTATTTAACTGAGCCACCAATGCAACGGGGGTCGCGGCTGGCACCGCCAACCCGTACCACTCGGGTATGTCGCCTAAAGCCGGATAGCCTGCATCGATCGCGGTTGGCACGCCTGGCAACACCCCCACTCCTTGCGCGCCAAACAGCACAATCGCTCGTAGCTTACCGGCTTGCACATGCTGCGCAACCGAAGAAGGATTGGCCACCAACAAGTTGATATTGCCCCCCAACACATCGATCACTGCGGGGCCCGCACCCTTGTAAGCCACATGCAATAAATCGACACCGGTGATAAGTTTGAATAATTCAACAGCGAGTTGCGGGCCGGCAGCGCTTGAGCCATAGCTCAGTTTGCCAGGCTGGCTTTTTGCTAAGGCTTCAAGCTCTTTGAGTGTCGTTGCAGGCAACGAGGGGTGCGCCACCAACACGAACGGCTGCTGAGTAAGCCGCCCAACCGGGACAATATCTTTTGTGACATCAAAGCCCATCTCTTTATAAAGATGCGGATTCACTGTCATCACCCCTTGATGCGCAATCATCAAGGTCTGACCGTCTGGCGCAGCCTTTGAAGCATAAGCTGAGCCGATATTGCCTTGTGCACCCGCCTTATTTTCAATGATCACCTGCTGCTGCCATAACTCGGTGAGGCGTTCGCCCACAATGCGAGCCACTGCATCAGTTCCGCCACCGGGCGGAAACATCACCACAATCTTGACAGGCCCTGTAGGTTTGAAAGCAGACTGGGCAAACGCCTGCGTACCCATCAAGCCACCCACTAAGACGCAGCCAGTAGCAATGCTCGCCACTATGCGCGCAAACCAGAATTTCGCGCGCTTCGGCCTGGCAATTAAGTTCAGCATCGTTGATCTCTCGGTCAGGCTACGCATCGTTGATCGCTCGGTGAGGTTGTGCATCGTTGATCTCTCGGTCAGGTTAAGCATGGCTCATTTGTTCAGGTGGGGTAAAGTCTCGTTGGTCTCTTTTAAGCTCATGTTACGACTTTGCGTGTCCGACAACGCGCTGCATGAGCTGCCCGACGTCTGTCGCGCGGTCCATTGACCAGACGGCCTCAATCAAGGGCTCTGGATCGCAGCCCGAACCACCATATTCGCATAAGGTGCGCACCTTATTTTCAATATCCTGATCTGACAGCGGCCTGCCCCGCGCCCCGCGGGCGATGTCAATGGCCACTTCGAGGGCCTGCCCACCGCGCAAATGCAACCTGACCGTCGCGGCTTCGACCGCAAAAGAAGCGTCGTCAATAAAAGCAATCTTTTGACCTAAAGCGCGTAGCGTGGTGTCTGCAACGGCCTGATCGCTGAACTCGGCCAAACCCGCTTTACCGCGGGTCAGGGCAACGGCAACTGCATGTTGCGCACTGACCTGCGACTCGCGACCGGTTGCCACATTAGGCCGGTCGGTACGTTGACGTAACAAAGGGTGACCCGTTAACTCAATTCGCTCAATCGCCCCTAAACCTTGTCTCACAAGCTCGGTGTGTGTTGAAAGCGTCAAACACGCCTCAAGCACCGGATTCAACACCACACCACACGGAAACAGCTTGTAGGTGTTGTTGAGGATTTCCCAACGCGAACCTAACTCGCTGACGATACTCTGGCAGTCGGGCGCATCCGCTGTGACATTTAAAAAACCGCGCACGCCCTCAAGCGGACGGGCTGGACCATCAAAATCTTGTTGCGCCAACAGGGCCGACACCATACCGTTGCGTGCGGCATTACCCATACTCACGCTTTTAGACATGGTGCCTAGCGTCTCGACCAGGCCCGAGGCCTGCGCGGAGGCCGACCCCAAGGCCCACACGAGTTGTTGGGTGCTCAGGTCGAGCAACTTACCGGTAGCCAATGCAGAGCCAAATACACCACACGTTGAAGTGATATGCCAGCCACGGGCATAGTGCCCTGGGGACACCGCATTACCAATTCGACACTCGGCCTCAACCCCCAAAATAAAACTCAGCAATAAATCTATACCGCTTGTACGCTGTGTTTCAGACCAAGCGAAGACCGCAGGCGCAACCGGTGCGGTCGGATGAATAATCGTTGGAATATGTGTATCGTCAAAGTCAAAAACATTCGCGGCCATCGTATTGAGCGCCGCTGCCGTCAACATATCGACGCGCTGTCCACGACCAATGACTGTTGCCTGCGGGCCCGCAGAAAAACGTCCGTAAACCTGCGCAGCACGTTCAATCGTTGGATCAAAGCAGGCCGATAACGCCGTTGAAAAATAATTGAGCAAAGAGCGCTTGGCCTCGTGACGGACCACCTCGGGGATATCGCTCCAGCGGCATTGTTGAACAAATTTTGCTAAAGGAAGCGACACGTCGACTGCTGAGTGGTTGGCTGTGTTTGTCATTGAAAATGTGATTTGAAAATAGTTATCCCTTCGATGGCTCGTCGGAAAAAAATAAATGGTGTCACTGCGTTGTAGTCCAGCAAGCAACAGCGAACACCGTGGTCATGATGGCTGTGATTTTAATGCTAAGTATGACGGTGTTTATGCTGATCAAGACTTGAGTTAAGCCTCAGCCCGAGCGCTTAATCTAGCAGAGATGACTAACTGCCGACCATACACCACTTGGTCAGATAGTGCCTGACGCCACAGCTGCGCCAATGCGGCAGACGATGCAGAGTTGATTTTTTTTCGGGCATAGGCCTTGATGAAGCAACCGATAATTCGTTCAGACTGACGTCGCGGTTTTTTTTCATCAACATCGTGCACAGTGATGTCGGTGAATCCATTCAGACCCAGCAACAACCACAATTGAAACAAGCCCAGCGTCAGCCAAGGCATGTGGGGCTCGGCCGAATGATTTTGCGTAAACCAAGAATACGACCGCGGAAACCCTTGAATCAGATGATTGATACGCGCCCCTGCATAGTTGGGGTTGGGCAGAGACAACACAAACGTGGCATTGGGCTTGAGGTGCGCACGCACGCTTTGCAAAAACAACCCCGGATTTTGCAAATAACCCATCGCCTCACAACATATCGCGGCATCATACTGCCCAAAAGTTTCTGGTATGCCAAGATTAAAATCAGCCGTTTGAAACTGCGCATAACCCTCTGGCGCGCTTGCATAAAAATCGATTCCATCCACTACCGTTGGCTGCGCAAGCGCCCGCGACAACCAGCCATCGCCACAACAGATATCGAGTACTGTCTGCGGTCTTAAAGCGTTCAGCACGCAGGCAACGGTGCGTCGATGCGCCTTGTTTTCGTTCATATCCTCGGTGCCATTTGTACTTTGGCCGCTGCTTACGCTCTGGTCACAGCCCACGCTCTCGTGACCATTTATCCTCTGACGACTCATTGAATCGTAAAACTAGTGACGTTGAACTGCGTTTTTGTGCGACAGCGTTCAGCATTGCAGACCATATCATTAACGTTGACCACACCCTCGTAACTCGTTTTTTTTCCGTCTAAAGTCACCACAACGGTAAACGGAATCGGCCGTCGATTTTGCATTAACTCGTTCGCGCTAAACAGCGCGACCCGAACCTCGTAGCGTCCGCTCGGCGGCTTTTGATTCCAAGAGATATTTTCAATCGGTTCGTCTTTATAAGGGCAATCCGACATCGCTTCGCAAATGTTTGCATCAATATCAAGGCTGCCGCCACTCGGAGACTTTCTGGTCCCATCGTCATACGTACTAATTTTGACGCCGCTGGGTTCGATGACGAGCAGATCCAAATCGGCACGGTCAGCCCAAGCCAAAGAGATATTCACGAATTTTCCTTGCGCAACCGCGTTTTGCTCTAAGCGCTTATCAATTTCAGCCGTGCTGACTGTCGCCAGCGGTTCGGGTGCTCTAAGCGGCACAGGCGCGGGAGCTGGGGCAGGCGCCGGAGTGGTGCGCGCGACCGGTGGAAAACATGCACCGGCTTTATCGCCAATTTTGTCCCACAACTGAGCAATGCGTGCACGTAAACCATTTTCGACTTCGAGCGTAGGCCCAGGTACGATCACAGCCAACCACTGCTTATGAAACAGCCCCACCACCAACAATAATGTCAGCAAAGCAAGCACGAGCCAACGCCACCAATTATTGGATCCTGCCAACGACGTTGTCGAGGCAAGCGCTGCATTTTCAGATGCAATCACCTTTGCGCCAGGCGCAAAGGCCTTAGAAAATTGCGAATCTAAATCAAACGCGCCCGTTTTTTCGCCATAAGGCATGCAACCCCATTGCGCGATCACGAGTTGCTCTCCCACCATAAAAATCGAAGCCAACGCGTCAGGGGTCGACAACATCGCTAGCAAAGCCTGCGCGCCGTAGGCCGAAGATGTTGTGGCGCTTGCCCCGGTTTTTTCTGCAATCGCCCTCACCCGCAGGCATTTCTGATTGATGAGCGACGACACCTGTAACTTTTCGTCTGGCGTCAAATCTTGAAAACTGCGTATCGGCCCTTCAAGCTTTGTGACCCACGCCACTTCACCTCGCATGGCGTTAACAACGGGTTCAGCAAAAAAAACTGCCAAGTTTCGATCACTTGGATCGCGCTGCAACAAACTCACAAGTTGCTGGTAATAACTAAAAATTGGCTGACCATTGATCCCTTTAACATCAATCAAGGTGCGCTTGGTAATAATTGGAAGAGTTTGCATGATCAGTGAGCTCTGTAGTTTTTATCTTGAGGCAAGTTCAATTCTTGGTCTCTGACGTGCAAGCACTCGACATCTTGGTATAGCTTTGACCGGTTTGATCTAAAAATCCACGCAACGATGTTGCCGAGAGCGCGTACAACGATCGGTCAGTAAATTGATCTTCGCGCGCACCAATAAAAGTGTTCACCCCCACCACATTGCCGCAACGATTCACTAACGGCCCCCCTGAACTACCCGTCGACATCTTGGCTGTGTGTAGCACCAAGACTAAGTTATTAGACTGGCGCTGCAAAACACTGACCTCGCCCTGCGAAAACACCGTATTAGGCGTAACAACGTTGGTATCGCCCCGTATGTCAGACCCAGGATATCCGGCAGCGACAACCGTCTGCAGTACCTGCGGCTCGGTGGCAATCGCAAGAGCACGTACCCCTACAGGTGCACGCTCAACTTTTAGCAAGGCAAAGTCTGGGTTGGCGATGTCAGAGTCTTTAGTAAACGCCACCAACTTGGCTGGAATGGGCTCAGTACCCAACAAAGTACTCGTGATCGCAAAGATTTTGCCGATTTCAATGACATGACGATTGGTCACAATCACGTTGGGTTCAATAAAAAACCCGCTGCCATGACCTAGAAACTTCATCTTGGCGTCAAACACCAAGACACGAATGGTTGCTGCATCCAGCAATGCCACTAGCTTGTCTTGCGGGAGCACCGCGGCACTGGGCTCAGTCGGTGCGGTGACAGCTGGCGCTGGAGGAACCTGCGCTGGATTCGTTAAGGGCGCTGGAGGTGGAGTATTCGTTGTGGAAGATGGATTTTGGGTCGTTGCTGAGGCACCTGGTGACGGAGTTTGACTTGCACCTGGTCGCTGGCCGGACGATTGCGGTAACGAGCCGTTCGGTGAGCGTTGCTCTTGCCGCACAACCGGGCCGATCTCGCCGCGCTTATAAGCCTGCAACTCGGGGCTTTCACAGCTACCATCAAGAATCAGCTGTAAGCGCTGACTTTCTGTTTGTAGCCCAGCCACAATCTCACGGTTCATCTGAGAGGGTGCCATTACAATCATCGGGCGATTCATCCACCACAAATAGACGAACAGATTCAAAGCAACCAAGATTGCAGTCGCAATCAGAAATCCACGTTGGGTGAGCCGCATACCAAGATCCAAATATTCAAACGATTGAACGACAGTTTTTTGCGTATTACATCTGAAGCGACCTAGGCTGCCAAGGCTTTCATCTCAGCGTACAAATCAGCTTTTCCTTCAAACCCAATACCGACTAATTCTGGCAAGGTCACAATACTGTTCTCAACTTTGACGCCGTCCGGAAATCCGCCATAAGGTTGAAATAAATCGGGATAACTCTCATTGCCCCCGAGGCCTAAGCCTGCGGCAATCGCGAGCGACATCTGATGGCCGCCGTGCGGCACACAGCGTTTAGGCGACCAGTCGTACTCTTTGAGCATCTCGAGCGTACGCAAATATTCAACCAGGCCGTAGCTGAGTGCGCAATCAAATTGCAACCAGTCGCGGTCACGGCGCATGCCACCATACCGAATCAAATTACGGGCATCTTGCATTGAAAACAGGTTTTCACCCGTTGCCATGGGTTTGTCATAATGATTGGCTAACTCTGCCTGCAATTCAAAATCAAGCGGATCGCCCGCCTCTTCGTACCAAAATAAATCATACTGTGACAGGGCTTTGCCATACTCAATCGCGGTCTTCAAATCAAAGCGGCCATTTGCATCAACGGCCAAGCGTTGCCCGGGGCCAAGCAACTTTAAGACTGCTTCGATTCGCTTGCAATCTTCAGCTAACGAGCCACCACCAATTTTTTTCTTGACGACCGAATAACCACGATCGAGGTAGCTTTGCATCTCGCGTGTGAGGCCTTCAAGGCCCTGCCCTGGCCAGTAATAGCCTCCGGCAGCGTACACAAACACGTCGCGATTGGGCTTGCCGTCGCCATAACGTTCGGCTAACAACTGATAAAGCGGCACGCCTTCAATTTTGGCGACCGCATCCCAGACGGCCATGTCAATCGTGCCAACCGCCACCGAGCGCTCGCCATGGCCGCCAGGCTTTTCGTTATTCATCATGGTTTCCCAAATCTTGTGCGGGCACAAAACACCCTTGGCGTCGAGCAACGTGTCGGGGCTCGCCTCAAGTACGCGAGGAATAAACCGCTCGCGCATCAGCGCGCCCTGCCCGTAACGCCCGTTTGAGTTAAAGCCGTAGCCGATCACGGGCTTACCGTCGCGGATCACATCCGTCACAACAGCCACTAGACTTAACGTCATCTTTGAAAAATCAATATAGGCGTTACGAATATTGGACTTAATGGGACGGGTCGACTCGCGGATTTCTGTAATTTTCATGGAAAAAGATTAAGGGCTGATGAGACAAAGGGGAGATTTTTGTTAGCGCAAGCGATACGATACACTCAGAACGAACGATCGCAAACGCAGTGCCACCATTTGCCTCACAAAAAAAGAACATTGATGACAACCGACCAACAACACCCCAAGCCCCATCTCATCAAAATGCACGATCTCGACAACGTCGCGATTGTGGGCAACGATGGCGGGCTTCCCGCTGGCACCGTATTGCCGTCGGGCTTAGTCTTGGTCAACAAAGTGCCGCAGGCGCATAAGGTTGCGCTAGTGGATTTCGCACCCGATGCGCCGATCATTCGGTACGGACTGGCGATTGGGTACGCACTGAAACCTATCCCCGCCGGAAGTTGGGTGCACGAGCGACTCCTGCGCATGCCCGAAGCGCGCAACTTTGAAAATTTACCGATCGCTACGGTCAAGCCAGCATTGACCGACCCACTTGAGGGTTATACCTTCGAAGGCTACCGTAACGCCGACGGCTCTGTGGGCACACGTAACATTTTGGCAATCACCACGACCGTGCAATGTGTCGCGGGCGTCGTTGAATATGCGGTTGAACGAATCAAGGCCGAGCTTCTGCCCAACTATCCAAACGTCGACGACGTTGTCGGGCTTGAGCACACCTACGGCTGTGGCGTGGCCATTGACGCCGCTGAAGCGATCATCCCAATTCGTACGATTCGCAACATTAGTTTGAATCCGAATTTTGGCGGTGAAGTGATGGTGGTGAGCCTGGGCTGCGAAAAATTACAGCCTGATCGGCTCATGCCACCCGGCAGCTTCCCAATTAAAGACGAGCGTTCGACCGGTGTCGACACCGTCTGCCTGCAAGACGCTGAACATGTCGGCTTTATGTCCATGATTCAAGCCATCATGACCGAAGCCACCGTGCATTTGATCCGCTTGAATCAACGCACTCGCCAAACTGTACCGGCAAGTGAGCTAATTGTTGGCATGCAGTGCGGAGGCAGTGATGCCTTGAGTGGCGTCACTGCGAACCCCGCATTAGGCGTTGCGGCAGATTTATTGGTACGCGCAGGTGCTACCGTCATGTTTAGCGAAAACACCGAAGTCCGCGATGGTGTGGATCAACTCACCTCGCGCGCGATCAACGCGAGTGTCGCGCAAGATATCGTGACTCAACTTGCGTGGTACGACAGCTACCTGGCGCGCGCGAACGTAGATCGCAGCGCCAACACAACGCCAGGCAACAAGGCGGGCGGCTTATCGAATATTGTTGAAAAAGCAATGGGCTCGATTATCAAAAGCGGCAGTTCAGCGATTTCGAGCTGCTTGCCCCCCGGTGAAAAATTAACCCGTGAGCAGCGCGGGCTTGTGTACGCCGCCACGCCAGCAAGCGATTTCATTTGCGGCACCTTGCAACTCGCGGCTGGCATGAACCTGCACATCTTTACGACAGGTCGCGGCACCCCTTACGGCTTAGCCGAGTGCCCTGTGATCAAGGTCGCGACCCGGACAGATTTGGCGCGTCGCTGGCATGACATCATGGATGTCAACGCGGGGCGCATCGCCGATGGCGAACTTTCAATTGAAGAGCTTGGCTGGGAAATTTTTCGCCTAATGCTCGATGTCGCCAGCGGTCGTAAGACTTGGGCTGAGCACTGGAAGATCGCTAACGCGCTGGTGCTGTTTAATCCAGCACCTGTGACCTGAGACTCCCCATGATTGAGCCTACGCCGAATACTCTTTTCAGTCTGCCTGAGCACCTTGAAAAGACGTCCACGACGCCAGCAAGTCCGTCAGAAATTATTTCGCAGGCACCAGAACAACAGGCGAACGTTCTGGCGAAATCTGCGAATACCCCTGCTGCTGTACTTTTGGCGGCAGGAGAAGGCTCCCGGCTGGGTGGTATGCCGAAGAGCTTGCTGATGCTCAATGGCCAGTCTCTATTGACGCGGCAAGTCGCTGCACTGCGCTTGGCGGGCATCCACCAAATTGTCGTGGTCACGGGCTATTTTCATACTTTAATTGAAGCTGAATTAAAGCCATTACACGTCGATGTTGTGCGAAACCCTCAACCCGAGGCGGGGCAGCAGTCATCAGTACGGCTCGGTCTCAGCAAGCTACAAGCACCCTTTGACTTTACCTTTATCACTCTGGCCGACCAACCGTTATTATGCGCCGAGGATTTTGTTGCGCTTACCTCTGCCTTCGCTCAACGCCGCCCCTCAACACAGATTCGCTACCCAATCGTCAAGGGGCAACGTGGTAATCCCGTTGCGATTTCAAAAGACATCGTCTCTTTAATTCTTGCTGCAGACTCAAGCGTCACGTGTAAAGGTTTTATACAAGATCATCCTGAGTTGGTGGATCCCTATTTAACCGACAACGAACACTTCGCAGTGGATATTGACACTCTTGAAGATTTGGCTGCCTTCAAAGCTCGAACTGGTATCGAGTTGAAGCGCCCTGCCTGATTCGTCAGACAGCCTGCGCTCCCGAGTTATGCCGACTTACATCGCGCCCGTCTGCGGTGTATGCATCATGTAAATCAGCCTTGTGCCCGTCTGCGGTGCAGGCAGCGTGATGATCTGGGGTCAATCCGGCTTCATGCCAGAGCTTTTAACGATCCTCT
>JBIIWK010000049.1:0-14263 GCA_044338955.1 Burkholderiaceae bacterium | reverse complement strand
GCAATCAGGCCCGAATAGGTGCGCCACAATAACTGACCTAAAGGCAGACATAAGCCTGTTTGCCCAAGCGGCTCGGTCAGGTTCAAGTGCAGTCCAAGATCAATGGGCAAGGCCTTGAGTGCCTGGGCAGACTGCTCGAAGTTAGGCGCTTGCACTAAGCACCCCGTCGCGCTGATGCGACCCAGCTGTGCAAGTGCAATGATGGCCTGATCGACTCCGGCTTCAAGGCCAAAATCATCGGCACACACAATGAGAGGGGTCAAAGCGGGTACCGCCTTCTGTTGTGCCGCATTAATCACGAAAGCGGCGGCCACTTGAGCGGCGCACGATGTAAAGTGGTCGCCCTTTGACTTCTTCAAAAATTCTGGCGATGTACTCGCCCACAATCCCGATTGAAATCAGGGTGATCCCAGAAAAAAACAATAAGATCGTCACGATGGTGGGCCAGCCGCTCACTGGATTTGAAAACAAAAAATATTCACAAATAATATAAAGCCCGTAGACAAACGAGCAAATCGACACCAAAAAACCAAACAGGCTGACGGCCCGTAACGGCCAGGTGGTAAAGGAGGTGAGCCCCGCAAGCGCCAGGGTCAGTAACTTGAAGGTGCTGTAGTGCGTTTGCCCGTGTTGGCGCTCGGCAGGCTTATACGTGATTGGCTCGGAGTCAAAGCCCACCCAAGCATACAACCCCTTCATAAAGCGATTACGCTCAGGGAGCTGGCGCAGCGCGTCGACGACGGCCCGATCCATCAGACGAAAATCACCCGCATCAGGGGGAACTTTGACGCCTCGCGAACCCGCCAGCAACGAGTAAAACAATTTCGTCCCCCAGCGCTTACCTGCGGTTTCGTCGTCACGGGTTTCTCTGACCGCGTAGACCATATCCACGCCTGCCTGCCAACGCGCCAGCATGGCCGGCAGCAATTCAGGCGGATGTTGCAAATCAGCATCCAGAATCATGACCACGTCACCTGTAGCGGCCTCAATCCCAGCGGTGATGGCGGGCTCTTTACCGAAGTTACGCGACAACTGCACAAAGCGAAAGCCTGGGTTACACACCCAGGCGGCCATCAAGCTTACGGTGGCATCACGGCTGCCATCATCAACGACAATGACTTCCCAGTTGGCCCCTGTTTGAGCCAGCACCGCCTGTAAGCGTGGCAGCAGCAGGCCTAAATTATCGTGTTCATTGAAGGCCGGCACCACACAACTTAGCGTTGCGCGGGTGATGTCACGCCCCTGTGCGTAAGAGCCCGGCTCGGGTGCTGGCGTTACAGCAGCGGATAAGTTCGATGAGGTCATGGGTCAATCATAACGTTTAACAGAAGGCTCGGAAATCCTCCCGGTTCATGGAAAGGATGTCAACGCGCTTTTTGCAGCGCCAGGCTGGCGCTGAGTATCGTCAAAATAATGAGCGCTGCGCCCAGTAACGTGCGCAACGTAGGCTCTTGGCTAAAAAACCACCAGGCAAAGGCAATCGCATAAATCGGCTCAAGGGCTACCACCAGCCCTGCACTGCGGGCAGGCAAATGCCGCAAACTCGATACAAACAAAAGATGGGCCAAGCCTGTACATAGCACCCCCAAGGCCGCCACCCAAAGCCAGTTCGCCAAGCTAATCTGGGGCAGTGCGCCGACCACCCAGGGCGACATCACCAAAAATACCACGGCATTTTGCAGTCCCGCCACAGCGAAGGCGTTGACCGCAGACAAGTAACGCCGGTTAAGGACCGCGAGCACGCCAAAACTTGCGCCTGACAACAAACCCCACAACAAGCCTTCTGTCCCCAGATTTGAAAGTTCAAACGAGGGGGTAATCATTAGTAACCCAAGGCTAACCAACCATAATCGCACCCATTCGGCTCGCGTCACCGCCTCGCGCAGCAGGCCCCACTCAATGAGCGTAATAAAAGCAGGAAAACTCGCGAAACCCAGGGTCGCAATCGCGATCCCACCCACTTTGACTGAAATAAAAAAAGTGACCCAGTGCAAGGCCAAGACGATGCCAGAAACGAGCAACATCCCCCAACGCCCATGGCTGATGAGGCTTGAACGGGGCTGTGCCAACAACAGTCGCCCAAACAAAGCGAGCGCTACCACAGCAAACGCTGCCCGACCCCAGGTGATAAACGCCGGATCAGCCGTTATTAACTCACCCAACACACCTGTGGCGCCGAACAAGACGGCCACCAGATGCACCGCAAATAAAGACTGTGTGCGGGTCAAGCGGGCCAGCCCAACGGGGCCGCCCAGCCTGTGTAGGTTTTAGCTAACGGCTGCGCATAATCCCCAAGTTTGCTGGTGCCCAAGCCCAAGGCGGCCAAAGCCTCGGCAAATTTGACGGCAACCGCTACGCCATCAATCACGGGTACGCCCAGCCGCGCAGTCAGTGTGTGACAAAGGGCAGACATTCCGGCACAACCCAGCACAATCGCGCCACTGCGATCGCGGGCCAACGCGGCGCGGGCCACGTCTTCGATCTGACGTGTCATGGCCTCCCCGCCATCCTCTAGGTCCAACACAGCGATATCGGTGCCGTGCACTCCGCGGCACTGGTGTTCAAACCCATAACGTTGCACCAAACGCTCGGCAATGATGCAGGTGCGTGTCATTGTTGTAACAATTGAAAATCCGGTTGTAAGCATGCTGGCGGCATGAAACGCCGCCTCGGCGATGCCCAACACTGGTGCACGCGTTGCTTCTCGGGCGGCTTCCAGCCCCGGGTCACCAAAGCAGGCAATGACAATCGCGTCTGGACTTTGCGCCTGCGCGAGTCGAACCTGTTCGGCTACACCCGCAGCAGCAAAGGCTTCGTCGTAGTGTCCCTCAATGGACAGCGGACCAAAGCTGGGATGCACCGCGATAATTTGCGTGTCTGTCGCAGCAACCGCCTGAGCACTGCGAGCAATCCCGGCAGTCATGGAATCGGAGGTATTAGGGTTTATTAGAAGCAGTTTCATTTTGAAAGGTTGGTTAACTTTGCTAACAAGTGCAAGCAGAATGTTGCACCACGATGGACAAAAATGCCCCAAAATTCATTTTGCATGCACCAACATATTGCATGGACTCAGGGGCAACCCTTATCGGACATTTGGTTCTACTGAAAACTGACCCACACGATTTCTTGAGGGCGGTCCGTTTTGCCTCAAATCAATCATCTCGCAGCGCTTTCACGCATGGCACGCTAATTGCTAGCGATCATACAACGGGATTGCTATATTTTTTCAACAATAAGCGAGCTCGTCGAAACACACGGTTAGAAAATTTGTTCGATAACTTTGCCTCAATTCAGTCATTCATACCTTCGGAGAATCCATGAAAAAATCTGTTTCTTTTGCTCAAGCCGGGTTGGCGCCCTTGCGCATGACGTTGATGGCCGGTGTGTTGGCCGCAGCCTTTGCTCAACCGGTGTTAGCACAGAATAAAACGCTGACGATCGCCATGACGGCCGCTGATATTCCCAGAACCTTGGGGCAACCCGATCAGGGCTTTGAAGGCAATCGGTTTACCGGCATTCCGATGTACGACTCTCTCACTCAGTGGGACCTGTCAAAAACAGACGCCGCTAGTGTCGTGATTCCAGGTGTTGCACTCTCGTGGGCGGTCGACGCCACGGATAAAACCAAATGGATTTTCAAGTTACGGCCAAACGTGAAGTTTCACGACGGTTCGAGCTTTGATGCTGACGCGGTAGTCTGGAACGTGCAAAAGGTCTTGGACAAAGCCGCAGCGCACTTTGACGCCAGCCAAGTCGGTGTGACAGCCTCGCGTATGCCCACCTTGCGCAGCGCCAAAAAAATTGACGATATGACCGTGGAACTGACCACGAGCGAGCCTGATTCGTTTTTGCCTATTAACTTGACGAATTTGTTTATGGCTTCGCCAGCCAAGTGGGAGCAAAAACTCAAGGCTGTCCCAGCCACAGTGACCGACCCCGCCGAACGTGCCAAGCAAGCCTGGACCGCCTTTGCCGCCGACGCATCGGGAACAGGCCCCTTCAAAATGACACGTTTTGTACCGCGTGAGCGTTTAGAACTCGCTGCCAACAAAGACTACTGGGACCCCAAGCGGGTGCCAAAAATTGACCGCGTCGTGATGATTCCGATGCCAGAGGCCAATGCGCGCACCGCCGCACTGCTTTCAGGTCAAGTTGATTGGATTGAAGCTCCTTCCCCCGACGCGATGCCGCAAATCAAGCAACGTGGCTTTACGATCTATAGCAATCCTCAACCCCACGTCTGGCCCTGGCAGCTTTCTTTTGCCGAGGGATCACCTTGGCTGGACAAGCGCGTGCGTCAAGCGGCTAACTTGTGCGTTGACCGCGCCGGCCTCAAAAGCCTGCTCGGCGACATGATGGGTATCCCCAAGGGTACCTTCCCACCAGGACACCCCTGGTTTGGCAACCCAACGTTTGACATCAAGTATGACCCGGCAGCCGCCAAAAAACTCATGGCAGACGCTGGCTACTCAACGGCAAAGCCCATGAAAACAAAAGTGCAAATCTCGGCTTCTGGTTCAGGCCAGATGCAACCTTTACCCATGAACGAGTTTGTACAACAGTCACTCAAACAATGTTTCTTTGACGTTCAATTTGATGTGATTGAATGGAACACCATGTTCAACAGCTGGCGTTTAGGTGCTAAAGATCCAGCCGCCAACGGCGCCACCGCGACCAACGTCAGCTTCTCGGCAATGGATCCGTTTTTTGCGATGGTTCGTTTTTCAAGCACCAAGGCATTTCCACCGGTTTCAAACAATTGGGGCTACTTCGGCAGTGCCGAGCTTGATCAGTTAGTCACAAATGCGCGCACAAACTTTGACGAAAAAGGCCGTGACGAAGCCTTGGCAAAGCTGCACACAAAGATTGTTGACGAAGCCGCTTTCGTCTGGATCGCACATGACGTTGGCCCCCGTGCCATGAGCGCTAAAGTCAAAAATGTTGTGCAGCCTAAAAGTTGGTTTATTGACATCGCAACGATGACAAAAGACTAATTTTTTTGCGCCGACGGCGGCACCGCGAGTAGTGGTGTCGTCGTATTTATTTTTTTGATCGCTGTGACGTCTTGTCTAATCGCTGTCACCACAACTCTGATTGTTGTCGTAATGATTCTAGCGACGCGAGGCTCTCAGTTTTTTCGCTGATCAGCCTCAAGTGCCAACGACGAATCAAAGATTTTTTAAAGGCTGTTTGTATGCTGAGCTTTATCTTTCAACGTGTCTTATACACCCTGCCCATTATGTTTGGCGTGGCGCTGGTGTGTTTCGCACTCGTGCACCTGGCACCCGGCGATCCGCTTGTGTCGATCATGCCACCCGATGCCTCGCAAGAGTTGCAAAAACAGTTGATGGAGATCTATGGCTTCAACAAGTCATATCCTGAACAATTCCTTCGCTGGGGTTGGCGCGCGCTGCAAGGTGACTTAGGCACCTCAATTGCCAGTGGTCGGCCTGTCACCAGCGAGGTCATGCGCGCGGTAAATAATACGTTTAGACTCGCGAGCGTTGCGACAATGATTGGTTTTATTTTTGGTTGCTTATTCGGTTTTGTGGCTGGTTATTTTCAAAATTCTTGGGTAGATAAAGCGGCATCCCTGACCTCAGTCTTGGGCGTCAGCGTCCCTCATTACTGGCTTGGCATGGTCCTTGTGATTATTTTCAGTTCACAGTTGATGTGGTTACCGCCCAACGGCGCTGGGCCGGGTGGCTCTTCAGACTGGCAATGGAACTGGGAGCACATCAAGCATCTTGTACTTCCTGCGATCACCATGAGCGTGATCCCCATGGGAATTATTTCGCGCACGGTACGCGCCCTGGTTGCAGAAATTTTGTCGCAAGAATTTATTGTCGGTCTAAAGGCAAAGGGGCTCACTAACATCGGTATTTTCATGCATGTTGTAAAAAACGCGGCACCGACTGCACTGGCTGTCATGGGCTTGCAATTGGGTTATCTGCTGGGCGGCTCGATCTTAATCGAGACCGTATTCTCTTGGCCCGGCACTGGTTTTTTATTGAACTCTGCAATCTTTCAAAGAGACCTGCCTCTGCTGCAAGGCACCATACTTGTACTCGCAACCTTTTTTGTCGCTCTCAACATGATCGTCGATATTATCCAGACCATGCTTGACCCACGTATCGCACGAGGCTGAACCCATGTTGAACATTACCGTCGATACTAAAAAAATTCCGTCACTCGATATTGAACGATCGACTGGCTATTGGCAAAACGTGATGTCGCGCCTGGTGCGTGACAAGGTTGCAATGTTTGCCGCCCTGATTATTTTGTGTCTGTTAATCATGGCCGTGTTTGGTCAGTGGATCACGCCCGCAGACCCGTATGCCGCCTCAATCATGAAGCGGCTTAAACCCATCGGTTTCGAGGGCTATCCCTTGGGTACTGATGAGTTAGGCCGTGACATGATGTCACGCCTGATGGTGGGCGCTCGGCTGTCTCTTTTTATGGGCATCACGCCGGTATTGCTGGCATTTGCTATTGGTTCAACCATCGGGATTATTGCGGGCTACGCAGGCGGCAAGCTGAACACGTCAATCATGCGCACAATCGATGTGTTCTATGCGTTTCCGTCGGTCTTGTTGGCCATTGCTTTGTCGGGGGTCTTGGGCACTGGCATTACCAACTCATTAATCTCACTCACCATCGTTTTTATTCCGCCGATTGCTCGGGTGGCCGAAAGTGTGACTACGCAAATCCGTAGCCGCGATTTTGTAGAAGCGGCGCGTGCTTCAGGCGCTAACGCATTTACGATCGTTCGCGTACATGTTTTAGGTAATGTGTTGAGTCCGATTTTTGTCTACTCAACGAGCTTGATTGCAGTCTCGATGATCTTAGCGTCTGGCCTGAGCTTTTTGGGTCTGGGCGTGAAGCCACCCGAGCCTGAATGGGGCTTAATGCTAAACACGCTACGAACTGCCATTTATGTGCAACCCTGGATCGCTGCCCTACCTGGCGTCATGATTTTCATCACCTCAATCGCCTTTAACCTGCTGTCTGACGGGTTGCGCGCAGCTATGGAGATCAAGAACTGATGAACACCCACACACCCGATCACGTTGATATTGGTGGCGCTGCTCAGCCACTGCTGATGGTAAAGAATCTCATCAAACATTTTGCTCTTAAAAAAGATCTTCTAGGAAAAGGCGGGGGCGTCGTTCGTGCAGTGGATGGCATCGACTTTATGGTGCGCAAGGGCGAAACACTTGGTGTTGTAGGCGAATCTGGCTGCGGCAAATCAACCACAGCACGCCTATTGATGAGTTTAATCACCGCCGACCACGGCGATATCATTTTTGATGGTCAGTCAGTTGGTAGTCGTGAACTCAGCCTCAAAGAGTTCAGACGTCAGGCGCAAATGGTGTTTCAAGACAGCTACGCGTCTTTGAATCCACGCTTAACAATCGAAGACTCGATCGCGTTCGCACCCCAGGTACACGGCGTCAGTAAAAATGATGCGATCGCACGGGCGCGCGATTTATTACAACGTGTTGGTCTAGATCCCAAGCGTTTTGCCGAACGCTATCCACATGAGTTGTCGGGCGGCCAGCGACAGCGTGTCAACATTGCACGCGCGCTAGCCCTGCAGTCACGCCTCATTATCTTGGATGAGGCAGTTTCTGCCCTGGATAAATCTGTTGAGGCGCAGGTGCTCAATCTTCTACTTGATCTCAAAGACGCGTTCAAACTCACCTATGTGTTTATTAGTCATGACCTCAATGTCGTACGCTACATTTCAGATCGGGTGATGGTGATGTATCTGGGTCAGGTCGTTGAAATTGGCGACTGCGAAACGCTTTTTAACGCACCACGTCATCCCTATACGCGTGCCCTGCTCTCGTCAGTGCCCTCGATGGATCCTGATCATCGCACCGAAACGCCGCCCTTGGCCGGCGACCCGCCTAACCCTATCAATCCACCCGCTGGCTGTCGCTTTCACACGCGTTGCGCGCAGGCGCAGCCGATCTGCTCAACGAAGATGCCACCCTTGGTGTCGAGCAAGGATGGTCAAGGAGTTGCCTGTTGGATTCATGTCGAAAACAGTGGGCACTCGCAGGCAGTTTCAACTCAGCAAGCCGTTTCAAATAATCAAGGGGCAGCATGAACACCACCGAAACCCCCTTTGTCGATATTCGCGACCTCACGGTTACGTTTACTGGCGGCAAAAGCCCCGTCAAAGCCGTCAATGGCGTCACGCTTGCGGTCAAGCGCGGTGAAGTCGTCGCCCTGATCGGTGAATCTGGGTCAGGCAAGAGCGTAACCTTGCGCTCAATCTTGCGCTTACACAATACAGCGCGTTCAAAAATTGAGGGGCAGATTTTGGTGGGTGGCCAAGACGTCGTTCAACTGTCAAACAGCGCCCTATCCAGTTTTAGAGGTAAAGTTGCCTCAATGATTTTTCAAGAGCCCCTCTTGGCGCTTGACCCGGTATACACCGTTGGTAGCCAAATCATCGAAGCGATTCTACGCCATGAAAACATCAGCCGCGATCAAGCACGTGCCCGCGCACTTTCATTATTTGAACGCGTACGCATCCCAAGCCCCGAGCGGCGCCTAGACGCCTACCCGCACGAGATGTCGGGCGGCATGCGACAACGTGCGATGATCTCGTTGGCGCTTGCCAGCGAACCTCAGTTACTGCTGGCCGACGAACCGACCACGGCACTTGATGCCACGGTACAGATCCAAATTTTGTTGTTGTTACGAGAGCTGCAACGCGAGTTGGGCTTGTCAGTGATTTTCGTGACGCATGACTTGGGTGCCGCCGTCGAGGTGGCGGATCGCATCGCCGTGATGTATGCCGGACGGATTGTCGAACAAGGCACTACACGCGCGATCATGCGCTCACCCCGTCACCCTTATACTCGAGCGTTGTTAAAAAGCTTGGCGCATGGCGCAGTCAAAAAAGGTACGCGGCTAGAAACGATTTCGGGATCGCCGCCTGACCTGACCAAATTGCCGCCAGGCTGCGTGTTTGCTGAGCGCTGTAGCTTGGCGCTTGAATCGTGCAAACAAACCGTGCCCGAACTTGTTTGGTTGACACCCGACCACAGTGCCCGGTGTTTGCGTACGGAGCAAACTGCTGTTCCTATCTAACCTCGGCGAGTTGCGCGCACCATACAGGGCGTGCAAGCCAAACATTCACAGCAACCGGCTGTGGCGCCACACAGTGTTTAAGCTCACATTTGGATGAACTTAGCCTAGATACTAAGCCCGGGTGGCGCCCACTCGGGGCAACGCCAAAGCAGTTCTAAAGAGAAATCATCTTTAGAACTCCTCTGTTAGTCAACGCTATTGCAACGTGCGCTCAAAGACAAACTTGCCATCGCGCCAATCCACCGGCACGACGTCTTTGGGCCCAAACTTACCTTGTAGGATCAGCTTAGCGATCGGGTTTTCAAGATTCTGCTGTATCGCGCGTTTCAGCGGCCTGGCACCGAACACAGGGTCAAAGCCACCGCGGGCCAATTCGGCTAACGCCGCCGCAGACACCTCAAGCACCATTTCTTGCTGCGCAAGCCTTGCGGTCAAGCGCTGAATCTGAATACCGGCAATCTTCTCGATGTGCTGACTTTGCAAGGCATGAAACACCACGACCTCGTCAATTCGATTCAAGAACTCGGGGCGGAAGTGTTGTTTGACTTCATCCCAGACGACTTCTTTGATCGCCTCGTAAGGCTTACCGACCATCGCTTGAATGTGGTGAGAGCCAAGGTTAGACGTCATCACGATGACAGTATTTCTAAAGTCAACGGTACGACCTTGGCCGTCGGTTAAGCGACCATCGTCTAACACCTGCAACAAGACATTAAACACATCGGGATGCGCTTTTTCGATCTCGTCAAACAGAATTACGCTATACGGTTTACGCCGCACCGCCTCAGTGAGCGAGCCACCCTCTTCATAGCCGACATAACCTGGAGGTGCACCAATCAGGCGCGCGACCGAATGCTTCTCCATGAACTCGCTCATATCGATTCGGACCAAGTGATCATCCGAGTCGAACAGAAAGTCAGCAAGCGCACGCGTAAGTTCGGTTTTTCCCACACCAGTTGGCCCCAAAAACAAGAACGAACCATAGGGTCGCGCAGGATCTGACAACCCAGCGCGCGAACGCCGAATCGCATCAGCCACCAACCCAACAGCCTCGTCCTGACCCACTACGCGTTGATGCAGGCGATCTTCCATTTTGAGCAGTTTGTCGCGCTCGCCAGTCATCATTTTAGACACGGGGATACCTGTTGCGCGTGACACGACTTCGGCAATCTCTTCTGCCCCGACTTGCGTGCGCAAGAGCCGCGGGCGCTCGGCCGTACCGGGCGTGGCACCTGCCAATTCAGCCGCCTTTAAACGCGACTCGAGCTCTGGCAAACTACCGTATTGAATTTCAGCCAACTTATCAAACTGACCTTTGCGTTGCAGTTCGGCCATTTCGGCGCGCGCACGCTCGATCTCTTCTTTAATCGACTGCGTGCCCTGCACGGCAGCTTTTTCACTTTTCCAGATCACTTCAAAATCGTTGTATTCGCGCTGCAGCTTTTCAAGCTCTTCTTCAATGATCTGAAACCGTCGAATCGAGCCCTCATCGGTTTCTTTTTTTACCGCTTCGCGCTCAATTTTTAATTGAATGATGCGGCGATCCAAGCGATCCATGACCTCGGGCTTAGAGTCGATCTCCATGCGAATACGCGCAGCTGCCTCATCGATTAAATCGATCGCCTTGTCGGGCAAGAAACGATCGGTGATATAGCGATTAGACAGCTCAGCTGCCGCCACAATGGCCGGATCCGTGATGTCTACCCCATGATGCAGTTCATAGCGTTCTTGCAAGCCGCGCAAAATGGCAATAGTGGACTCAACGTTGGGTTCGTCGACAATCACTTTTTGAAAACGTCGCTCTAGTGCTGCGTCTTTTTCAATGTACTTGCGATATTCATCAAGAGTGGTCGCGCCAATGCAATGCAACTCACCACGCGCGAGCGCTGGCTTGAGCATATTGCCTGCATCCATCGCGCCCTCGGCCTTACCCGCACCCACCATAGTATGCAATTCATCAATAAAGACAATATTGTTGCCGTCATCTTGCGACAACTCTTTGAGCACAGCTTTTAAGCGCTCTTCAAATTCGCCACGAAACTTGGCACCGGCCAACAAGCTTGCCAGATCAAGTGACAAGACTCGCTTGCCTCGTAAAGATTCTGGCACTTCATCATTCACAATCCGTTGGGCCAAGCCCTCGACGATGGCAGTTTTACCCACGCCGGGCTCGCCAATGAGCACTGGATTATTTTTGGTACGTCGCTGCAAGATCTGAATGGCACGACGAATCTCGTCATCGCGACCAATCACCGGATCGAGCTTGCCCTGACGCGCACGTTCAGTCAGATCCATTGTGTATTTAGATAAAGCCTCGCGATTGGATTCGCCCTCTTGATCTTTGACCGACTCGCCGCCGCGCACGGCGTCAATAGCGGCCTCGAGCGGTTTACGTTGCAGGCCTGATTCTTTGAGGACACGGCCTACATCGCCTTTATCGTCAGCCAAGGCGAGCAAAAATAGCTCGCTAGGTATGTAAGTATCACCTCGCTTAGACGCTTCTTTATCAGTACGAGCGAATACTGCCTGCAAGTCGCGGCTAGCCTGGATATTGTCGTTGCCGCCTTTCACCTTGGGCAGCCCTTTCAATACTGACTCTATTGCAGTTTGCAACCGATTCACGGCCACACCTGCACGCGAAAGCAAACTAGCCGCACCACTCTCACTGTCGGCCAACAAAGCTGACAGAACATGCACCGGCTCAATGTAAGGGTGCTCACTGCGCACAGCCATACTCTGCGCATCGGCAAGTGCTTGTTGAAATTTAGTAGTCAATTTGTCAAATCGCATTGTCAATGTCCTAAATCAAGGGCTAAAGTTTGTTGCTGAATCTCAGTCTTAAGATGCGGCCAATGTGCAATTTTTCAATAGAAAACTTGCAATATCTCATTTTTTTGTACTCATAAACGTCTTTCTGAGCAAAACCGATCCCAATCAACCCAGTGCCGCGCCTAACTATTAAATCAGAGGCAATGACTCGAGACATTGTTTTATATCAAGACTAGCCAAGCTGGTCACTCCTCTTTCTAACAATGCCTTCTTGGTCACTTAGTCAATTTATCCTTGATTGATCAACTCGAGCAAAACCAATGACCAAACACCTAGCACGAAAGATATAAACATATAAACCGATCAGCCAATAACTAAAAATCAAGCCTATACATAATATGTGTGCTTGCTCAATCGAATCGACAATCAAAAACACAAACATGATGTCATGCACTGTCCATTCACCTCTATGCACTCGGGCGCTGGCTTCTAGGCCGCACCAGGCATGCAAACGCTTAATGATCCCACTCTGTCGGCTCACCCTACTTCTGCTGTTATTACCCTTAAGCCTTATGGCTGCACCGCAAGAAGAGCGAATGGGTGCCCATCTCGGTTATCCAGCCTGCGAATCTGTCGTAAACAGAATCGAGTGTCGCGTAGGATCATTTTCAAAGCCTCACGGACGCCAAGTGATGCGCTCCGAGAGTTTCACCCCATTGAATACCAGGACTGAAAGTTCTATTACTCCGCTTCGAAATGAGAAGCTTTACCAACGGCTGGATGCCTATCTGCGTGAACAACGTACAACTGGACTGCTAATCATAAAAAATGGAGAAATCCTTTTTGAGCGCTATCAATATGCCAGAGACAAAACAATGCAGATGCGTTCGTTTTCAATGTCTAAAACCATCATTGCGTTATTGATTGGGGTGGCTCTCGAAAAAGGCATCATTCAATCCCTAGATGATGTTGTCGAAAAATACTACCCGGCACTCGATGACTCCGCTTTTGGCGCCACGACTATACGAAATTTATTACAAATGTCCTCTGGCGTGCGGTTTACCGAAGACTATTCTTTTAATCGAAACAGTGATTTTTTTAAATTTAATCAAACACTTAGCAACAGCAAGGGAGAAGCAGACGAGGCCGCAAAAGCATTTCGTCTTTTTAACGAGCGAGAGTATCCGCAGGGACTACGATTTAGATATTCATCGATAGAAACTGCACTGTTGTGCAAAGTCTTAACGCAGGCAACTCAGCGAACAATCACTGAATTGACACGCGAATGGCTTTGGAATCCGATGGGAGCAGAGTCAGACGCCTTCTGGCTGATAAGTGCAGCGGAGCGCACCGAGAACTGCGGGGGCGGTTTTTACGCAACCCTCAGGGACTATGGTCGCCTAGGAATCTTACTGACCAACGATGGCAAGCGGGATGACCTTCAAGTCATACCAAAAGAATTTTTATTCATGGCAACTGATGCCTCACAGCAGCGCGTTGCATTTAAGCCCCGACGCGCCACCTCCTTTTTTGGTTATGGCTTCCAGACATGGTTATTTCCAAATAAGACAAGAACTTTTGCCCTGCTAGGAATCTACGGACAAAGCCTATTTGCGCAGCCCGCAACAGGGTTAGTAATGGTAGAAACCGGAGCGTATGAGTTTGCATCTGATAACTATTCCCTCAAACAAAAACTACAACTTTGGGCGTCAGTCCTTGAAGGTCTTGGAGGACAGAATGATTAAGTCCACGGCATAGACCTTTAACTTTTTTTTGCCCATTTAATTATTGTTTTTATAACCTTATTGCCACAAACACCCTATCACCACAAGCACATTAGCACTAACAAATATGCGATTCAACCTTGGCTCAGTGACCAATCGTGCTTGTAAAACTCAAAAAAGGAAACGTGATGACAATCGAACTTTTGCTAGTTAAAAAAATGAATTTAATCACTGAAGGAATTTGCGCGTCATTAAAGAATGATCCACAGCTCACCCTTCTGGGCACGACAGAAGATCAGCTTGGTACTTTTAAATTTTGCGCACACCGCCAACCACAGGTCTTGATACTTTGGCTCGAACTACAAACTCACGGAATGAGTGGCTTCGTTCGTCAACTTTTGGCGCTGCATCCTAACTTAAAAATAATTGGACTCTCAACAAAAGCAGATGCTTTTTCTGCAAATGAAATGCTCTCTGCTGGCGTCATGGCCTACATATCTAGCGATAACAGTAGCCAACAAGAATTGATCATTGCCATTCGAACTGTGATGTCAGGCCGGGTGTATTTGTGCCACGAAATAATATCCAAACTCACCAACAATATTCGAAATAAAGGTCAGGCCAATTTCTCAAAAGAAGTGTGTCTTGGAAATCGGGAAGAA
>JBIIWK010000274.1:0-4288 GCA_044338955.1 Burkholderiaceae bacterium | reverse complement strand
TCTGGCGATCGCGTCGATAGGAAAAAAACTGCCGCTGCGGATCATTCACCGTACACAAGTCACTGTTTTCGATCTGCGTCACCCCCATGCGCGCCAGACGCCAGCAAGCCAAGCCCGCTAAATCAGCGCGCCACTTGCCTGGTTCGAGGGGATCTGGCAAAAAATGCCCAGTCTGCTCAGCCCCGTTACCCTGAAAAGCCACCCTGACATCCTCACCCACCTGAAAGGCTTGGGCGCCGATACCGGGGCCAACCCAGGCCCGCCAACCCGAGGCCCTCGGGCGCTTGGCTTGCATCAGCTGCAGGGTCGCCTCTAAGACGCCGGCGGCAAGGCCTTTCCAGCCAGCATGGGCGGCCCCCACCACTGTACCCGCCTGATCAGCCAGAACCACCGACAGGCAGTCAGCAGTTAACACTGCTAACACGCGCCCAGGCGTGGTGCTGACCGAGGCATCGGCAGCAGGAGGCCCCTGATTTAACTCAAATAGTTGTGGGTCATCGGCGTCAACCACGCGAACACCATGCACTTGCTTGAGCCACACAGGGTCGCTGGGCAGCACTTGCCGCAGGCGCCTGCGATTTTCATGCACGTTGTCAGGGTTGTCTTGGGTGCCAAGACCCAAATTAAAAGTATCGTAGGGTGGCTCGCCTACCCCGCCCTGGCGGGTGGTACAAAATAGTTGAACGCCCTGCCAAGCTTGCTGTGGCCGAATCAACGTGGGGGCGGACTGGGTTGGTGGCTGCATGATGGGGACTGAAAGAGTGGCTGGCGACGGTGGCTGCACGTTGGACAGTGAAACAGCGGTTTGCGACGGTGGCTGCAGCGCGGCACTAAGACTTCCAGCTGATATGCTCGATGACGTGCAGCATATCAGCTGCAGGCGCGGCCGTAAATTCGACCATCCCTGCGCCGCTGGGATCTTCAAACCTCAATTGATGGGCGTGCAACATCTGCCTGGCCGCCCCTTCAATCGCTCGCCCGCCATATAAAGTGTCGCCTAATAAAGGATGCCCCAAACTCGCCAAGTGGGCGCGAATCTGGTGGGTTCTTCCGGTTTCAAGCCGACAAGTCACTTCTGAAATATTCGAGCCGCCGTACTCGCCTACCCTGACTAACTTATAGTGTGTGACTGCGGCTTTGGGCGCGCTCAGGCTCTCGACTGACATGCGCACTGGCACCTTGGGATCGCGTCCGATTGGACGATCAATGGTGCCTTGCTCAAGCATGCGCCCGTGCGCCAGAGCCAAATACTGACGCCCCATGGTGCGGGCCTGCAATTGGCGAACCAAGTGCGTCTGCGAGACCTCATTACGGGCAATCACCAGCAGGCCAGAGGTATCTTTATCCAGCCGATGCACAATCCCGGCGCGCGCCACGTGGGTCAGCTCAGGGTAACGGTGCAATAACCCATTCAGTAAAGTGCCCGACCAATTACCGGCGCCAGGATGCGTCACCAGCCCAACCGGCTTATTCACCACGATCCAATCGGCCGTTTCGCCTAAAACGTCAAAGTCAACGGGTTGCGGCACAAAAGCATGATCTTCAGGGGCCGGCTGCTCATAAACCGTGATCACGTCGTCTTCGCGCAGGGTTTGCCTCAGTTTGGCAACCTTGCCGTTAACCAGCACGTGCCCCCCCTGTATCCAGGTCTGCAACCGGCTGCGAGAGTGCTGCGGCACCAGCTGCGCCAAGACCTTATCGAGCCGCTCGAGCGGCATTTCGTCGGTGACTAGAAAAACCTGAGGTTCGTCTTCAGGCGCAATATCTTCAGAAATTGGGGTGTCGGTCATTGGGACTCGTCTTATAATCAGCAGAGAATGCTAACACCAAGGATCATTTCGTGATGGGTCGCAACACTATTTCTTTATTTCAGTCGCGCACGACAAACACCTGGGCCAGCAGGCTGATGGTCTTATTTGCAGCCTTGATGATTGCAGGTTGTGGCACCAAAGGCCCCGAATACGACCCCACCGCCACCTGGAATGTCGAGCGTCTGTTTGAAGATGGCAAAGCAGAAATGAACTCGGGCAACTGGCGCCTGGCCAAAGAGCGTTTTATGCAAGTCGAAACGCGCTTTCCGTTTGGCACCTACGCACAACAATCCATGTTGAACTTAGCCTATGTGCAATGGAAAGACAAAGAGCCCGAACTAGGTTTAGCCACCCTCGGCCGCTTTCAACAGCAATACCCTAGCCACCCCGCTGCAGACTACGCGCTCTATCTACGCGGCTTGATCAACTTTACGCCCCCCAGTGCCGTCTTTGCCACCGTCACGCGCCAAAATCCTGGCGAACGCGACCCCAAGGCATTGCGTCAGTCGTATGCAGCCTTCAACGAGCTCGTGTCACGTTTTCCTGAAAGCCGCTATGCCACCGACGCACGCAAGCGTATCGAATGGCTGATCAACACGATGGCCGAAAACGAGATGCTAATCGCTCGCTATTATTACGAAAGATTTGCCTACGTCGCGGCGATCAATCGGGCGCAAGTTGTCATCACCGAGTTTCAAGGTGTACCGTCGTCTGAACAGGCGCTTTACATCATGATGATGTCGTACGACAAGCTAAAGATGACCGACTTGCGTAACGACGCCGAACGCGTGCTGCTGACCAACTTCCCAAACACTACGTTAATCGCAAAGGGATTTCCGGATAAATACAGCGCCTGGAATCCATTACGGTTGTTTTAAACAAGCGGCTGTTTAATCTTGCCTAGCTGTTCTCAACACTCAACTGGGCAGCAGTGACGCAGTAAGGTTCTGAAGGTAAGTGTTTCAAGAAACTTGCTCGGCGTGGCGTGTATAAAACGCCACGGCCTCTTCAAGTGAGCGCGTGCGCGCAAACGGCGGTAAACCACGCCACAGCTGCTTGCCGTAAGGCTTATCGACCAGCCGCGTGTCACCCACCATCAACACGCCCCAGTCAGTTTCGCTACGAATCAAGCGGCCGGCCCCCTGTTTCAGGGCAATCGCCGCTTCTGGCAGCTGGTATTCCATAAAGGGATTGCCACCGCGGCTGCGGCACGCCCGCAGGCGTGCTTCAAGCACTGGGTCATCGGGCGGCGCGAAGGGTAATTTATCAATCGCGACCAAGGTCAAGCGGTCACCCTGCACATCAATGCCCTCCCAGAAGCTCGCGCTACCGACCAGCACGGCGTGATCCAGCGTACGGAAGCGCTCGAGTAAATCACGACGCGTACCATTACCTTGCCGCATCAGCGGCCACGTGATGCCAAGACGATCATAAGCATCACCAATCAAACCGGCCACGCGTTCGACCGCGCGCAGCGTAGTGCACAACACCAGCGCCCCACCCTGGCTCGCTTGAATTAAGGGGATCAGCGTGTCGACAAAGGCAGGTAAAAAATCGGGTGATTGCGGTGGTGGTAATTGTTGCGGCACATACAGCAGGGCTTGCGTCGGATAATCAAACGGTGACTCAAGCCGCAGGGTTTGCGCATCGTCTAAGCCTAAGCGTGAAGTGAAATGTGAAAAATCACGATGCACGGACAAGGTTGCCGAGGTAAAGATCCAGGCCTGCCCGCCTTGCCGATAACGCGAAAACGCCTCAGCAACGGATAAAGGTGCCGCGTGCAAACGCACGTGATGTAATCCACACTCAACCCAACGCACGACCTGTTGCAAATCGTCGATGGGCACACGCGACTCGCGACTAGGCTGCCCCCACTTTGCCAAGCGTTCAGCCAACTCTTGGCAGGTGCGCGCGGCGGCAGCTAAGTCGGGATGTTTTTCTTCGACGCTTGCCAACATTTTGCCGATCTCGTCGAGCGCCAGCTGCAGTGTTGCGCACGCAGCGTCAAAGACCGCGGGTTCAGGAAACGCCTCGAAGGTCACACGCTTTGAGGGCATCTGTTCAAGCCCTGCGCAAGCCAGACGCAACTCACGGGCGGTATGTTCAATCCGACGCGCTTGTTCAGACCAGTTGGTCAACTCGCGAGCATGCGCCAAGCCAGCGACCTCGATGAGCTTAGCCAGATCCAGCAACTGGTGAGTTGACAGGCTATTGCCCAAAAATCGCGTCGCGGTATCGGGCAGTTGATGCGCCTCGTCAAACACGACAGTATCTGCGGCGGGCAGCAAGTCGGTGATGCCCTCGTCGCGCAACATCAAATCGGCCATAAACAAAGCGTGATTAATCACCACCACGTCAGCCTCTTGTGCCTGACGGCGCGCCTTCAAGACAAAGCAATCCCGTACGTTAGGGCAATCTTGGCCCAGGCAGTTTTCACGCGTTGAGGTAACGCGCTGCCAGATTTCGGCTTCTTCGGG
>JBIIWK010000048.1:0-14288 GCA_044338955.1 Burkholderiaceae bacterium | reverse complement strand
CAGGCCCGCGAAGTCAGCGTATCAGCTACAAAGTTAACTATTTTAGCCCGAAGACCGCAAGACTGAATCTCGATTCGGCAAGAGACGCCCCAAAGACAGTCAGGCCAAACTGCAAGCCAGCCAGCCGCACCCACCCACACGACGGTGGGCATCAGCCAGGCGACAACATGACTCGCCCTTGCTTACAGCGCACCGCCACTGCGCCATGCTGCCAAAGCAGCTCGCGATCGTGCCCTAAAGCATGTAATTGTCGTAACTGACGCAGCAAGTCGGCTAGCCGGCGCTCGCCCGGCATGGCCACGCCCTGCTCTTGCAACCAGTGGCGCAACACCACAGCCTGCCTGGCAGGGCTCAACGCGCGCCAGTGCAACAAGCTAAAGCTTTGATCCTCTGGCTTGACATCTAATGCGGCCAAATCAAGCGCTGCAACCTCAGCCAGCACCTCGTTGACTTCACTCGCCTGCTTGGCATGTCGCACCAACGTTTGGCGCCAAGCAGGAAAATAGGTGTTCAAGACCGGCGCGAGTGCACTACGCAGGGCACCTCGCGCATACTTTGGGTCAGTGTTACTAGGGTCTTGGACTGCAGCCCAACCGGTGCGTTGCTCGTGGGCGTGCGCCACAGCAAGAAGCTCAGCGCGGTCTACATCCAGCCAAGGTCTTAACAAACGCATGCCACCGCGCCGCACATCAGGCCGCATGGCCGCAAGCCCTGAAACGCCCGTACCGCGCAAGAGTCGCAGCAAGACAGTTTCGGCTTGATCTTGACGGTGATGGGCCAACAACAGGGCAGCCAGGTCATGTTCAAGGCAAAGCTGAGCCAAGGCGGTATACCGTGCGTCGCGCGCAGCGCCCTCGACACCCAAGCCAGCAGCTAGATCAACCTGCACATGACAGACGTGTAGCGGAATGTTTAATGCTTGCGAAAACTTTTGTAAGTGCGCAACCCAAGCATCGGCCTGCGACATCAGGCCATGGTGGACATGAAAAAAATAGAGTGGTCGCTGGGTGCTA
The DNA here is from genome assembly GCA_044338955.1 of Burkholderiaceae bacterium. Classification (GTDB taxonomy): domain Bacteria; phylum Pseudomonadota; class Gammaproteobacteria; order Burkholderiales; family Burkholderiaceae_B; genus Zwartia. Next base: position 13,275 of record JBIIWK010000048.1, on the reverse strand, counting down.
GCGCAGTGCTCTGCCGCCACGAGCGCCAAGGCAACCGAATCAGCGCCACCGCTCAGCGCCACAGCAACTGGCGCCTGAGGGGCCAGCGCTGACAAGGCTGCTTTTAGTAACGCAGAAAGGTTCGAGTGCATCGCTTAGGTCGAATGTATGACTCGCGTCGAAGGTATAGCCCAGATCGAAGTATCACTTACTGCGAATGTATAGCCCACATCGAAATACGGCTGACATCTACTATATGGCCCGCATAGAACGCATCGCTGCCGAAACCAACGAGGCCGCGCTCGATTTCGAAACTACGTTTGAAAACGTCCGTAAGACAACAAGCGCTCAAGGCGATGATCGATCAGTTGCTGAGGCGTCATGCCCGACAATTGCCGTAATGCATCACCCAACGAACGACGCAACAAACGCGCCATGACGCGTGGATCACGATGCGCGCCACCGATGGGTTCGTTGACCACTCGATCGATCAACCCAAACTCTTTTAAACGATCTGCCGTAATTGCCAACGCGGCCGCAGCCTCAGAGGCCTTATCGGCACTGCGCCACAAAATCGAGGCACACCCTTCGGGCGAAATGACCGAGTAGGTTGAGTACTGCAACATCATGACCACGTTACCGACAGCGATCGCCAGTGCACCGCCCGAACCACCTTCACCAATAATCGTTGAAATGATTGGCACTTTGAGTTCAGCCATCGCATACAAATTGTGTCCGATCGCTTCTGACTGACCGCGCTCTTCGGCACCAATGCCGGGGTAGGCGCCGGGGGTATCCACAAAAGTAAATACAGGCAAATTAAATTTTTCAGCCAGGCGCATCAGACGCATGGCCTTACGATAGCCTTCAGGGCGAGGCATCCCAAAATTACGCGCCGCGCGCTCTTTGGTATCGCGACCTTTTTGGTGACCCAGCACCATGCAAGGCGTACCATTAAAGCGCGCCATTCCACCGACAATCGATAGATCGTCGGCGTACATCCGATCGCCATGCAGCTCATGGAAGTCGGTAAAAATTTCGCGCACGTAATCCAGCGTATAGGGGCGCTGGGGGTGACGCGCGACCATTGAGGTTTGCCAAGGCGTGAGCTTGGCATAAATATCTTTGGTCAGCGTCTGACTTTTTTGTTGTAGACGACCGATCTCTTCAGAAATATCAACTGCCGAATCTGCCTGCACATAGCGCAGTTGCTCGATCTTACCCTCGAGTTCGCCAAGCGGTTGTTCAAAATCTAAGTAGGTATTGCGCATATTCATTTGCCCTGAGGGATGACGTATTTAGTACTTGACCGGAACCGGATCAAGACTACGCCACAAGTACCAAGTCGCGACAGTTCTAAAAGGCTGCCAACCCTGCGCCACTTCACGTGCCTCGAAACGAGAAACGGGTTCGCCACTAAAGTAGTGTAACGATATTGCGTTTAATAGGCCGACATCATCAAGCGGCAAGACATCGGGGCGCTGCAGATTAAAAATCAAAAACATCTCAGCTGTCCAGCGGCCAATGCCCCTGATTGCAGTGAGCTCTTCGATGATTTCTTCGTCTGGCATGCGTGCCCACTTAGTGGGTTGCACAAGTTTATTGCTAAAGTGCGTCGACAGGTCGAGGATGTATTCGGCCTTGCGCCCCGACAGGCCTGCTCCGCGTAAACGCTCGAGCCCTGCTTTTTGTACCGAGGCCGGTGTTGGCCGTTTGCCGCACTCAAGCAGCACGCGTTGCCAAACCGATTCAGCCGCCTTGACTGAAATTTGCTGGCCGCAAATTGAGCGCGCTAGGGTAATGAAAGGGTTGCCACGCGTTGTCAGCCAAATATCCGGAAACTGGGGGATGATTTTCTTAAGAATGCGATCGCGCTTCACGAGCTGCGCAAGCGCGTCGTCCCAGTAGTGAGGCCGGTCATTCGGTACCGGTGAGAATGCGATCAATTTTGACACTATTTTTTCGGGCGTCTTAGCGGCGGTTTTGACCACTGTTTTAGATGCGGTAGATGCGGGTGTCTTTTCAACTTCCTTAGTTTTGGCCTTACCAGCTGTCTTTGCTGTGTTCTTTGTTGCTGTCTTTGTTGCTGTCTTGGCTGCTGTCTTGGCTGCTGCCTTTGTTGCCGTCTTTGCTGAGGCCGTCGCAGGCGCCTGAGCATTTGCGGTCTTTACTGTTTTTGTTGTCATGATCGTTGACCTTACGCGCGTCGCCACTGGGTCAGGCCACCGGGCTTGTCATCAAGCTCGATTCCTGCGGCTTTCAGTGTTGCACGAATTCGATCTGATTCGGCAAAGTTTTTTTGTTGCTTAGCAAGCGCACGTGCAGCAATGTGCTCTTCGATTTGCGGCTCTGTCAACGCGCCGCTTGCCTCTGGTGTGATCGCAGCGCCCGCAACTGCAGTCACTGCGCTGGCTTGTTCAAGCGCACGACGGGTGTAACGCGTAGCGCTTTGAAAATACGCTTTAGGATCTTGTTGCAACAAACCTAACAACGAAGCGAGCGCCCTGAGTTGCGAGCACACACTCGCGTCTTTAGTTCGGTTCGCCTGACTGGCCAAATCAAAGAGCGCAGCGACCGCGCCCGCAGAATTAAAGTCATCATCCATCGCGACTTTAAAGGCTTGCGCAGCAGAGGTCGACCAGTCAATCGCGGCCGAACTACTCGCTGGAATATTTTGTAAGGTTTGATATAAACGATCAAGCGACTGTTGCGCATCGATTAAATTATCGGGCGCATAGTTTTGCGCGCTGCGGTAGTGATTGCGCACAATAAAAAACCGCAACATCTCGGCTTCGCGGGGGTTGACCTGATACTGTGCAGACTCGGCTGAGTGACCGGGTAAATCGGTACTCACACCAATCGTTTGCCGAATCGTACGAAAATTGCCTAACGACTTCGACATTTTGTCAGCGTCGACCATCAGCGGACCACAGTGCATCCAAGTGTTGGCAAGCGTACCGCCAAACGCCCCTTCAGTTTGGGCAATTTCGTTTTCGTGATGCGGAAACTTCAAATCCGGCCCACCACCATGAATATCAAGCGGCACCCCTAACAAAGCCTTACTCATCGCCGAGCATTCAATATGCCAACCTGGGCGCCCCCATCCGTACACCGACGGCCAGCGAGTATCTTCGGGTTCGTGTTCTTTGGCGGATTTCCATAAGACAAAATCCAGAGGATCGCGCTTGTTAGACCCCACAGCCACACGCTCGCCTGCCCGCAGATCATCAAGCGATTTGCCTGAGAGCTTGCCGTAACCGGCAAACTCGCGCACCGCAAAATTAACGTCGCCATCCGTTGCGTGGTAAGCCAATCCCTTTTTTTCGAGCGTACCGATAATATCGAGCATATCGCCCACATATTCAGTGGCCCGGGGCTGATGGTCGGGGGCTTGAACCCCTAAGGCCTGTTCATCCGCGTGCATCGCTTGGATGAAAAACTGGGTGACTTCGCCCAAGCGCTGATTCGATTGAACCGCTTTTTTGATGATTTTGTCGTCAATATCGGTGATATTGCGCACATAACTGACCTGCAAGCCCGAAGCCCGCAACCAGCGCTGGATCACGTCAAAGCTCACGAGCATGCGCGCATGGCCGAGATGGCAATAATCGTACACCGTCATACCGCAGACATATAAACCGGCAAAACCAGCCCGCAACGGAGTAAAGGGACGTTTAGAGCGTGACAACGAGTCGTAAATCTGGAGCATGCTTAACAGGGGAAAAGGGGCCAGAACAGAGAAAATTAGACGCCGCGCGGTGTTCAAGCAAAAGCAGCGTTAAAATGCGAACGGTCAAGTATAGCAATTGAGGGTTTTACGCCTTGAAGCTGCCAAAAAGCATAGGTTCAATTCTGTTATTCGTTAGCTCTGCGGCGCTTTTGCCTGGGGTGGGGCTTGCCCAAGTCAATTACGGTAGCAGCACGACACCGGGGTCCATTAACCCCTTAAACCCTAACGCGGTTACGCAACAGCAGGGGCAAAACTCGCAAATGCCGATGCCCTCGGCCATGCCGGGCGCTGCCTCTAATCAGGTTTTAGGCGACCAACCCAAAGAGCTAGGCTGGGACGGTTTAGCCAAAGTCCTAGATGCGATTTCACCTTCAGTTGACACCCGCGTTCCTCTGACGCCGTCTGAAGTAGCCACACGCATCGAGGGTCTGATCCGGGCGGACCGGCTGCCCGAGGCGCTCGCCGAGGTTGAAAAGCGCCTAGTCGTTGAAGCCAATCGTGCTACCCCTGGCACGGATGTGCAACTCATGTTTATGCAGGCCCGTTTATTCACTGAAATGAACCGCCTGACTGAAGCAGAGACAATTTACCAACGCATGACCATGCGGTTTCCAGAACTTCCTGAGCCCTGGAACAACCTTGCAGCCCTCTATGTACGCCGTGATGAACTCGATCAGGCGCGTCGTGCGCTTGAACAAGCCATTATGATTAATCCAAAATATGCCGTGGCACAGGCTAATTTGGGCGATGTGCAAATGAGCTTGGCTCTGCGGGCTTACCAGCGGGCTGCTGCTGCCGGCGTGCCTGGCCTCACCTCTAAAATTCGTAGCGTCAAGACACTCATTGAGGGCTCTGCCAAATGACCATTTTTTTAAATGTCCTGCGCGTCGTGCGCAGCCTCGTACTAGTTGGTATGCTACCGCTAGTGTCTTTGAGCGCCCAGGCGGCCCCCCCTTCTACCTCAACCCCCAAACAAGGCGTTACTTCAATGAGCACTAACCCACGCGTCAAAATGACCACCAGCCTCGGCGATATCGTCATCACCTTAGATGCCGTTAAAGCCCCAAAAACAGTTGCTAATTTTTTAGCCTATGTCAACGATGGTTTTTACAATGGCACGGTTTTTCATCGTGTGATTGATGGTTTCATGGTTCAAGGCGGTGGCTTTGAGCCCGGCCTGAAGCAAAAGCCCACAAAAGCCAATGTTGAAAACGAAGCGAACAACGGCTTGAAAAACAACAAATACACGCTGGCGATGGCTCGCACGAGCGATCCGCATTCGGCGACTGCTCAATTCTTTATTAACGTTGCCAACAACGACTTCTTAAACCACACTGCACCTACAGCGCAAGGCTGGGGCTACGCCGTGTTTGGCGAAGTCACAGAAGGCAAAGACATTGTCGACAAAATGCGGGCCGTACCCACAGCGAACAGTGGATTTCATCAAAACGTACCCACTACCGATCTGCTCATCACAAAGGCTGTCGTCCTTGAATAAGATTGCCCTTGCTGGTCCGGTCTGGCTCGCTTCAGATGTTCATTTGGGGCAGAACACCGTTCATACCTCAGAAGCCTTTCGGGACTTTCTTAAGCTAGCCTCGAAAGAGGCAGCTGGGCTGTTATTGCCGGGCGACATCTTTGACGCCTGGATTGGTGATGATGTCGCCGTGGTGGCGCCACCGTGGCTTGCGCAAGACTTGATGGCAATCAAAGCGTGTGCTGCCAAGATTCCGGTTTGGCTCGGCCGTGGTAACCGCGACTTTTTAATGGGCGAAGCCTTGGCTTCAGGCCTGGGTGCACGTTTATTACCCGAGCAGGTTTTAGTCACCATCGGTGGGCGCACGATGCTGCTCAGTCACGGCGACGAGTACTGCACCGACGACGTACCCTACCAACAGTTTCGCGCCATGGTGCGCAATCCTGCTTGGCAATCTGGCTTTTTGGCACGCAGCATCCCCGAACGACTCACACTAGCCGCTCAGGCGCGCGGCGAAAGTATGGCTGCCAACCAAAATAAAAGCAGCGAAATTATGGATGTCAACGCTGATACAGTCGCCGCCGCCATCCGCGCAGCCAACGTTTCAATGGTTGTGCATGGCCATACACATCGCCCTGGTCGTAATGTTTTATCGGTCGATGGCAACCGCTGCGAGCGTTGGGTATTGCCTGACTGGGATTGCGATCATCTTGAAGGCGGCGAAAAAGCCCGCGGTGGCTGGATGGTGATTGACGAAGACGGGCCAAGCCTGTTTGACTTAGATCACGCTTAAACTCAAAGAGCGCTTCGAGCTCAGACCGCGCTTAAACTCAGAAAGCGCTTGAGGCCTCAAGCGCACTTGACCGAGAGTATTCTGAGCCTTCATCGCGCTCGCGCGCAGGTCACACGAAAAGCTGGCCAAGCGCTCACTCTGCGCTCATCCTGCTATTGCACAGTATGGTCGACCGCCTGCGTTAATTTTTTAACACGCACCTGTGCAATACGCCTGCCGATAATCTGCACGACTTCAAAATTAAACCGTGCGTGCGGCCCCACAAACTCACACTGATCACCCGCCACTGGCAATTGACCGAAGCGCTCAAGCAGATAGCCTGCAAGCGTTGTGTAGTCCTGATCGACATCCACCAAGCCTTCGGTGTCAAGCAACTGTTCAAGATGATGTAAGTCTGCTCCACCATCCACGCGCCATTGATCGGCACCGTCTGAAATAATATCTGGCGTCTCGTCTTCGTCTGGAAACTCGCCCGCAATCGCCTCAAAGACGTCGATCGGCGTGACCAAGCCTTGAATGGTGCCAAACTCGTCGGCCACTAACACCAGCTGCCCGCGTGAGCGCTTCAAAGTATCCATCAAGCGAATGATACTAATCGTGTCGTGCACGATGATTGGCTCGCGCAAGTTAACTTTACGGATATTGCCGTGCGTCAGCAGATCGGCAATCATATCTTTAGCACGCCCGATACCAACGACATCATCGACCGACTCACGGCATACCGGAAAAAAGCTGTGTGGTACCGCGGCGATTTGTTGCTGAATATCTTGCGGGCTATCGTCAAGATTAATCCACGAAATCTCAGTGCGTGGCGTCATCACAGAATGCACCGAGCGCTCGGCCAGCGTCAAGACACCGCTCACCATATTGCGCTCTTCAACGCCAAACGAAACGTCCTGCGCGCCGGCTTGCAGCTGAGGCGCGGGCATGAGCACCTCGTCAGGTAAGCGCTTGCCCAACATACGCAGCACAGCCTCGGCCGTGCGCTCGCGCATCGGTCGCCCAGCCTCGAGCTTAATTCCTTTGTGATGGGCTAACTGATTCAAAAATTCAATCAACACTGAAAAACCGATTGCGGCGTAAAGATAACCCTTGGGTACCTTGAAGCCAAAGCCTTCAGCCACCAACGAGAAACCAATCATCAGCAAAAAGCCTAGACACAACACCACCACGGTTGGGTTTGCATTCACAAAGGCTGTTAAGGGTTTTGAGGCGATGAACATGATGCCTACTGCAATCACCACGGCAGCCATCATCACCGGCAGATGATCGACCATTCCAATTGCAGTAATCACAGCATCAATTGAAAAGACCGCATCCAACACCACGATCTGGGTCACAATCACCCAAAAGTCAGCATAGGTTCTGGCTTGGCCAAGCTCTTGGCGTGTGCCTTCAACGCGCTCGTGGAGTTCGAGCGTGCCTTTAAACAGCAAAAAGAAACCACCGACCATCAAGATAATATCGCGACCAGAAAACTGAAAGCCCCAGAAACTGAGCCACGGCTCTTTCAGTTGAACGAGCCACGAGATGCCCATCAGCAGACCTAGGCGCATGATGAGCGCAAGGGACAATCCAATGATGCGCGCGCGATCACGCTGTGCCGGCGGCAGTTTGTCGGCAAGAATTGCGATAAATATCAGGTTGTCGATGCCGAGAACGATCTCGAGTACGACGAGGGTAAAAAGGCCGACCCATATCGTTGGGTCAAGCAGCCACTCCATTGAGGGCTCCGAAAGTTAAAGACTGTTTCATGGTAGCCGATAAATACGCATATCGGCTGTCATCTAAGTTGCAATAAGAATTTAAACCGAGCGTCGAGTCAGCTTTGATCCAGCTTTCGCGTAAACCGCAGCCATCATCTCGTCACTTATGCGCGGACAGCCACCCGCCTAAAAGATTAGGCAGGTCGCGCGTTAAAATCAGACCTTAACAAACCCCAGCATCTGCGTAAAAATCTTAGGCGTTGCAGCCAGCACATTGCCAGTTTCCATCCAGGTTTGCTCGCCCTCTAAGTCAGACACGAGCCCACCTGCCTCAAGCACCATTAAGCTTGCCGCAGCCATATCCCACTGCTTTAACCCAATCCCACAAAAGCCATCGAGCCTGCCAACGGCCACATAAGCCATATCCAGCACTGCTGAGCCTGTGCGACGCACACCAGCGCAGCCGCGTGCCATTTCAAGATAGCGCGGCGCCGATAAGTCATCGGGGCCCACTGAACCGGGCCAGCGCGCGCCAAGCAACGCATCATGAAATTTGGTTTGTGCCGTGACACGCATGCGACGGTCATTTAAAAAGGCACCACCGCCACGACTCGCCGTGAACATTTCGTTACGCGACGGGTCATAAATGACAGCATGCATCACTTGCCCGCGTTGACGCAGCGCAATTGAAATCGCGTAGTTCGGAAAACCGTGAATGAAATTGGTGGTGCCATCGATGGGATCAATGACCCATTCGTTTTCAGCATGCTCGCCTTCGGGCGTGTTGCCATGTTGACCCGACTCTTCGGCTAAAAAGGTGTGATCTGGATAGGCAGTACTCAAAAGGCTGATAATCTCGTCTTCGGCGAGACGATCGACTTCCGTGACATAATCTCGTGGCCCTTTACGGGCAACTTGAAGGCGATCTAAGTCGAGGCTTGCGCGGTTAATGATGGTGCCGGCGCGCCGGGCCGCCTTAATGGCGGTATTGAGCATCGGATGCATAAAGGGTGCTTTATTAAATAGGCTAAACAGGGATTTTAGATGACTCTGGATTTTTCTCGTGTTCGCTTCATCATGACCGAGCCCAGCCACCCCGGCAACGTCGGTTCGGCGGCGCGTGCAATCAAGACAATGGGTTTTGAAGAACTCGTGCTGGTTGCCCCAAAAATGCCTGACATCACGCTTGAGCCTGATGCGAAAGCGCTTGCCAGTGGTGCCTCAGATGTTCTAGAACGCGCCCAAACCTATTCCACCCTCAGCCAAGCGCTTGAGCCTGTCACCTTATCTTTTGCCTTGACCGCCCGTGCCCGAGACCTGGGGCCTCCTGTGTGCGATATCAGGCAAGCCGCGCAAATGGCACGCGACCACCTGCGAGAGCACCCGCAGGGCCGTATTGCCCTCGTGGTGGGCACTGAGCGCTCAGGCCTCACCAACGAGCAGGTGAGCCTCTGCCATCGAGCTTGCACCATTCCTGCCAACCCTTTATACAGCTCTCTAAACGTCGCCCAGGCCATGCAGTTGGGCGCTTTTGAGCTGCGCTACGCCCTGCTCGGCCTTGAGGCGGGTCAATCGGTATCGCCGCTTAGCCGGGCGACGGTCATGGCGCTCGCGGCTGATCCCAATAACGCATTGGATATCAATGCCTTACCTGAACCATCCAAACCCTCAGGCAGCCGTCCTGCCAGTAGCCAGGCACTTCAAGCCTTACTGGCCCACTGGCAAGAGGCCTTAATCGCGGTTGAATTTTTAAACCCGGCCCACCCTAAGAAATTGATGCCGCGCATGCAGCACTTCTTTAATCGCAATGACCTGACCGTTGACGAGGTTGATATGTGGCGAGGCGTATGTACCGCGATGGTCGACACCGCTCGCCGCGCGAAACCCCCTTCGTGATCCGGTTAATAGCCGCCCGCAGTCATCTTTGCTCTACCATCGCCTTTATGCTGAACAAACTTCGCGAAAATATTGCCTGTATCCTTGAGCGTGACCCCGCTGCACGCAGCAAGCTCGAGGTCATCACGTGTTATCCAGGCTTTCATGCCATGGTGGTTCACGGCGTTGCACATCGGCTTTGGGTCGCTCAATGGTTTTGGCTTGGGCGCTTTATTTCACACTTGGGTCGGATCCTGACTGGCATCGAAATTCACCCTGGTGCCACGATTGGTCGCCGCGTATTTATCGATCATGGATTTGGCGTGGTGATTGGCGAAACCGCCGAGATCGGCGACGATTGCACCATCTATCAGGGCGTCACCTTAGGCGGGACTCGGCTCTACAAAGGCGCCAAGCGCCATCCAACCCTGGGTAAGGGGGTTGTGGTCGGTGCGGGCGCGCAAGTGTTAGGCGGGTTCACCGTTGGCGATGGCGCACGCATCGGATCGAATGCGGTGGTCGTCAAACCTGTGCCTGCTGGCGCAACGGCGGTGGGTAACCCTGCGCGTTTGATTGAGGCTAAACATGATTCACCTGAAGCCACAACGGCCAACGCGCACGCAGCCGAGCCTCAGGCACCGCAGGCAACTGCGTCCCAGTTCACTTCACCCCAGCTATCGCCCTGCGATGCGGGCTGGGACGCGGCACCATTGAAAGCCTTGCTCGAAAAAGGGGCGCCGGCCTCGGGCTCAGTCACTTCGGGTGCAACAACGAACGACTCGGCTGGGTTCACTGCCTATGCGGTTGACCCAGGCGCCGGTGACCCGTTAGTGAAAGTGCTGCACGAGCTGATCAACCATGCGGCGGCGCAAGATGCCCGTATCGCGCAGCTCTGCCAAACCATCGAAGCAATGGGCTCGCAGGTTAAAGGGCAAACTGCCCCCCTTGATGCTAAGCGTTTAAATAAACTCGTTGACGAGTAAAGCGCTCGACTGCAAGCAAGGATTCGTGACGAACTCAGACCGTTGCACGCGGCAAGGCTGAGTCGTTGAGCTTGAGTCACGCTTGCATAAGCCTAGCCCAGCCTCTGACAGGCTGGGGTACGTTCTGCAGTGCGTGTTTACTCTGCCTTAGCGCCAGCGCTTTTTACGACAACGCCCCAGCTCTCTGTTTGCGATTTAACAAACTGCTCGAACTGTTCGACCGAGCCTGTGCCATTGGTCGCACCCAAATCATCTAAGCGCTTTTGAACCTCAGGCTTAGCCAAGACTTTATTCATTGCGACGTTAAGCTTCGCGATGATCTCTTTGGGGGTACCTGCAGGCGCTGCCAAGCCAAACCACGAAGACACGTCAAAGCCCGGAAAACCAGACTCTTGCATGGTGGGGACATCAGGCGCTGCGGGTGAGCGCTTAGGCGAAGTGATTGCGAGTGCACGCAATTTGCCTGCTTGCACCAAGGGCCAAGCCGTTGGCATATTGTCGAACATCATCTGCACTTGCCCACCCATCAAGTCAGTGAGTGCAGGCGTACTACCCTTGTAGGGAATATGCGGAATATCGAGCTTGGTTTCTAGCTTGAACAACTCACCCGTCATATGGATCGAGGTGCCTGCGCCCGATGAGGCGAAATTCAAAGCGCCTGGGTTTTTCTTGGCATACGCGATCAACTCTTGAACACTATTGACCGGCACTTTTGGATATATCACAAGCATGTTTGGTACCTTAGCCGCCAAACCAATCGGGCTAAAGTCTTTAATCACATCAAATTTCAAATTCGAGTACAGCGTTTGATTGATCGCATTGGTGACCGCCATCATGAATAGGGTGTAACCATCGGGCGCTGCACGCACGACCATCTCGGCTGCGATATTGCTGCCTGCGCCAGGTTTGTTTTCGACGACAAAACTTTGACCCAGATCTTCAGTCATGTCTTTAGCCAGGATACGGGCGAGCACGTCTGTCGAACCACCTGCCGAGAAGCCGACCACGATGCGTACAGGTTTTGTGGGATACGGTGTTTGGGCTTGGGCTGGACTCGATATCACCCCCAACGGGACGAGCAAACTACAGGCTAACAGCGCAGCAGAACGTGCGGACTTAAATAACGCCATGATGTGACTCCTATCTCTTGTTTATTGAACTTGAGAATTATAAGTGGTATGTCTCAAGTACTTGGCTTTTTTACCTTGGCTTATCCATTCGCTCGAAAACAAGCAAGGGCAATGGCCTGTCGCTTCACTACGCCGAGCCTGGCCGGACAAACTTGTCATCACGCTCAAGCAGGAGCCAATACAGGCAGTGTCATACTCGGCGAAAGGTCTGATTCAAGCTGGTCTAGATCCAGACGATTGGAAACCGTTCGATGTTGTTGGTGCGGGTACCAAAGAAATCCGCCTACGTGAAAGTGGTGGTAGCTATCGTGTCATGTATGTTGCCAAATTTGAAGAAGCAATCTACGTCTTACATTGCTTTCAAAAGAAGGCACAGACAACGACTAAGCAGGACAAGAACATTACCGAGGCACGCTATCGTGCCGTAGTCAACGCGAGAAAGTCAACAACATGAAAATCGACACAGAGATCCGTCACGTCACGAAGTCTGGTGCGAACCTCTTTTTGGAACTTGGCTTCACGCCCGCCGAAGCCAGGCGTTTGCAGGCGGCGTCTCGCAAACAGATCAATGACACCCAACTTCTAAAGCAACAACTGATGGCCGAGCTATCTGTCTGGATTAGCGAACATCACCTCAAACAAGCCGAAGCAGCCGAGATTCTGATGGTTTCGCGCCCGCGCGTGTCAGACGTGGTGAACAGCAAAACAGGCAAGTTCACCATTGACACCTTGGTTGAAATGCTCAGTCGTATCGGCAAACCGGTCAAGCTAGCTGTGGGCTAACGCCAACATGAGCAATGCGACCAGACAACGCGTAGGATATCATTTAAGTATACTTTTAACCTATTTAAAAATAGGGTAAAAGACAACATGTTCTTGATCTTTGAGGTGAACCAATTTAAAATAAGTACACCATTCCCCCATTTAAAGTTCGGGTTATAGACTACTTATGAAAAAGATGGAGCTGTTTCGCAAGCTCGCCGAGCTCGACAAGCGCGGAGTTCATATTCTGGCGCGGCGTGACCTCGAAAAGCTTTTTCCTGAGGAAGGCGAAAAGGCTATGGAGAAGTCGCTGCAGCGCATGGTTGCGGACGGTTTGTTGCAGCGCGCTGCCAAAGGCCTGTATGTCAATCCTGCCGCGACAAGCAAGAACCGTTGGATCGCAGAAGAGATCGCCAAGGCGCTGCGGCCGGGCAAACTGTCGTATGTAAGCCTGGAATCAATCCTCTCAGAATACGGAGTGATCTCGCAAATCCCAGTCAATCGCATGACGGTGATGACCACCGGAAAAAGCGGCACGATCGAGACCCCCTACGGAACGATCGAATTTACACACACCAAGCGACGCGCGGTCGAAATCATCAAGCGCACTCTATTTACCAAGGGCAGGCCATTACGTATCGCCACCAAACAAGCTGCAGTCCGCGATCTTCTACGCGTGGGCCGTAACGCCAACATGATTGACCAAAAAGAACTGGACGACCAACATCAGGGGGATGAGGCATGAGCGACGATAAGGTGGATTTCAACGCACTAGTCGACCTGGCCATGGCCAACCCGACGCTGTCAGCTATGCGCCCAGTGGTCGAGAAAGAGTTGCTG
>JBIIWK010000273.1:0-4295 GCA_044338955.1 Burkholderiaceae bacterium | reverse complement strand
TCGAGCTCAAAACTGCCGTCTTATGGCAAAAAGCGGCCTCGGTGGTCAAGCCTGACTATGTTGTTGCAATGCTTGAAACGAATCCTTGGATCCATCAGCCCTTCGAGTATTACGATACCTTGACGCTGGCTGCACTTGTCGAAAAGTGGTCGATTACGCCCAACAAATAGCGTATTTGTGCTATTATCAAAGGCTATGCTCGTCAAATCAGTACCGTTCGCTGTTTAACTCACTTTTTTACGTCACGCACCCTATGCCTATCGTTCGTCTGAAAGAAAACGAGCCCTTTGAAGCCGCATTACGTCGCTTCAAACGCACAATTGAAAAAACCGGCCTTTTGACCGAGTTGCGCGCCCGCGAATTCTATGAAAAACCAACTGCTGAGCGTAAGCGCAAGCAGGCTGCTGCCGTTAAGCGCCATTACAAGCGTATCCGTAGCCAGCAATTGCCTCCGCGCATGTTTTAATCTGTGGCGCATCGTCTGATGCGCTGCAAGCGTATGGCCTAAGCGTTGATCCCAGATACATTTATCCAGGATCTTCTTGCCCGCGTTGACGTGGCAGACGTTGTTGGGCGCTACGTACAGTTAAAGAAAGGTGGCATCAACCTGCTTGGGTTGTGTCCCTTTCATAACGAAAAATCTCCCTCTTTTACGGTTAGCCCCACAAAACAGTTTTATCACTGCTTTGGTTGTGGCGCGCATGGCAGCGCGATTACCTTTCTAATTGAGCACACTGGGGCCAGCTTCCCAGAGGCTGTTAGAACGCTCGCCTCGGCTGTTGGGATGTCTGTCCCCGAAGAAAATCGCTCTCCAGGGCAAAAGGCCGCGACGGCTCGTCGGCGCGAAGAGGTATCGCAACACACCAAGGTGCTTGAAGCGGCTCAAACGCATTATTTGGCTCAGTTGCGTGAAACGCCAGCGGCGATTCGTTATTTAAAACAACGTGGCTTAACGGGCGAAATTGCCAAAGAATTTGGACTTGGCTGGGCTAGCTCTGATCGGCAGGCCTTGGCTAAAGTTTTTGGTCGCTACGACGATCCACTTTTAGTTGAATCTGGTCTTGTGATCGAAGCTGAAGATGGTCGGCGCTACGACCGCTTTCGCGAACGGGTGATGTTTCCGATTCGAAATGTCAAAGGCGAGATTGTTGGTTTTGGTGGTCGTATTATCGGCAAAGGTGAGCCTAAGTATCTAAACTCGCCTGAAACCCCGGTATTTTCGAAAGGTAACGAGCTGTATGGCTTGTTTGAGGGGCGCTCGGCGATTCGGTCTGAAGCTTGTGTGATCGTTGTTGAGGGTTATATGGATGTGGTGGGTTTGGCGCAGTTAGGGGTGCGCAATGCCGTCGCCACCTTAGGTACTGCCACGACTCCGATTCATATACAAAAGCTGTTGCGTTCAAGCGATAAGATTATTTTTAGTTTTGATGGTGATGGGGCAGGGCGTCGCGCAGCTTGGCGTGCCTTGCAGTCTTGCCTGCCCCTATTGCGCGACGATATCTCTATCCGGTTTTTATTTTTACCGGCAGAGCACGACCCTGATAGTTATATCCGGCAATTTGGCGAAGAGGCTTTTCGGGCTTGCTTGGCCGAGTCCGATGCTTTGTCTACTTTTTTCTTAAATGAGCTGGCTTCACGGCACGCTTTAAAAGAGGTCGAGGGGCGTGCGGCCTTGGTCCATGAGGCGCGACCCTTGTTGGCCTTGATCCCGCAAATCACTCTTAAAGTACAGCTACAAAATGAGTTCGCCCGTTTGGCGCAGTTAACGCCCGAAGAGCTGACGGCCTTGCTTGAAAAAGAGGTGAATCCAGGCCTCAGCGGGTTACCCGCGCCGGGCCGAGGTAACGGTGGGGCGCCAGGCGCAGGACTAAACGCCGGGGCGGGCACGCAGCGTCGAGCTGCCGGCTTCGGCTCGCGTTCGGGAGGCGGGGCAGGTGCGGGGGCAGGCCCAGCAACTAGCGAGCAGGATTTTGGCGCGTCGGAGGATGGGGCTTATGCGCCTCGCTCTGGCTCTGCGCTGCCGGATGGTGAACTGGGATTTCAGGGCTATGACGATTCGCCAGGCGGGTTCGAGCCAGGCCGTAGCGGCCAGCGTTTTGCCACCCGCAAACCGGTGCAGCGCATCGATCGTCGTGCTGTGGCCCCAATGGCTAAGCGCCTGCTGCGATTGCTGCTGACCCATCCAGAATTGATAGACGTGATGGGCGAGCAGCAACTTGAACTTCTTGAACGTGGCCCCCATCTAGAAATGGTCAGAGAGTTGATCGTTCTTGCACAGGCGAGTGGTGCGCGTCATGTGGGTGCTCTGATCCAGGCATCTGACCCCGGGGCGGATCTGGGGATATTGATGGCGTCGGTTGCTGCAGACTTGATGGCTCAAGATCCTCTTCCCAATCCGCAAGCTGAGTGGGAAGACGCTTTGCGTCGGATTGAGCTCGAAAGCTTAAAAAGTGAGCAAGAGTCGCTAATTCTGGGCGGATTAAATAATTTGCAATCTCAGCAAAATTATCGGGAACTTTCTTCCCGCATCACCCGTCTAATTGGGGTAATCGAAGCCAGCAAGGTACGCTGATCCGGTTAAAATCTAGGTTTACGCAGCCCAAGCGTTTGTTGGGCAAGCTCGTGCCATTAGGCACATTCCATACAAAAGAGCAGATTAATGACTCGATCCGTCGGCATCAAAAAAACCATGGCAGCCGCATCGCCCAAACCTAAAGCTGCCGTGAAGCCAACGGCAAAATCGAGTTCTAAAGCAGCCTCGGTATCGGCTAAGTCAAGCGCTAAGCCTGTTTCTAAGCCTCCCGCCAAGCCCGTCACCAAGGTCAGCGTTAAGCCTGCCGCTAAGCCCGCGATCAAGCCTGCTGTTAAAGCGGCGGTTAAGCCGGTGGTTAAATCGACCCCCGTGCCACTTAAAAATAGTAAATCTGCGGCTAAACCACCCGCCAAGGCGGGGCTGGCTTCTGGTAAGTCAGCGGTGGTTAAGTCTGTTTCAAAACCCGCAGCAAACACTGCAGCTCAGTCAGTCAAGGAATCAATGAAGTCGGCTTCACCTAGCAAATCAAAAATGCCCGCATCGGCAACCCCCGCAAAAACTGCTGTCAAACCTGCAACAAAGGTTCCTGCTAAACCCGCTGATAAAGCGGCAGCCGTGTCTGCCAAGGCCGCAAGCGCGAAAGACGCTCCAGCCAAAGGCGCAACACCTAAAACAGCAGTCAACTCAGCATTGAACTCAACCACTAAAGCTGCCCCCGCAAAAGCTGCATCGGGCAAGGCGCCAGCGGCTGCCAAGCCCGTGCTGGCTAAAGCACCACCGCCCGAACCGGTTTCAGCCAAAGCGCCTGGTAAGGTTGATGTCTCTAAGCCGCCACCGCCCGAAGATGATGGTGATGGCCCGCCTAAAAAAGTGTCTGGCCGTCCACCCGGTGGTACAGGTCGGCGCCCAGGTCGCCCATCAAAAAATCCAAATAACAATAGCGACAGCGAGTTTGGCGATTCGGGCGACGGCGAGCACGAAGCCGAAGTCTTACCCGACTTAAAGCCCGTTAAACGCGGCAAGCGCGCCAAAGGTGAGGGCAAAGATCTGATTGCCCGTGGCCCGATCACGCCTGAAGAATACGAAGCACGTCGCAATCGCCTGAAACTACTGATTAAGCTTGGTAAAGATCGCGGCTATCTCACCTATGGCGAGATCAACGACCATCTGCCCGATGACTTGGTTGACGCCGAGGCGATCGACGGCATTATCAGCACCTTTAGCGATATGGGGATCGCGGTCTACGACCAGGCTCCTGACGCTGAATCATTGTTGCTTGGTGAAAACGCACCGGTTGCTACCTCAGATGATGATGTTGAGGACGAGGCCGAAGCCGCGCTGACCACAGTCGATTCAGATTTTGGTCGCACCACAGACCCCGTGCGCATGTACATGCGCGAAATGGGTACGGTTGAACTCTTGACCCGCGAAGGCGAAATCGAAATCGCCAAGCGTATCGAGGGCGGCTTGAAAGATATGGTCAAAGCCATTTCAGCATGTCCCACCACTATTAACGAAATCTTGAATCACGTGCAGCGTGTGCGCGATGCGCAAGCGCAAATCGATGAAGTCATCGATGGCCTAGTGGATGATGACGGCGAAGAATACGCGGGCGCTGGCGTTGCCGACGAGGCCGAAGAAGACGGCCCAGCCGGTGGCATGAGCAGCAAGCAAGTTGAAGATCTGCGTGTTAAAGGCATGGCCAAGTTTGAGATCGTGGGGGCGCAATTTACCAAAATGCGTGCCGCCTATGAAAAAGATG
>JBIIWK010000047.1:0-14300 GCA_044338955.1 Burkholderiaceae bacterium | reverse complement strand
AAACAACTAGACGGCCGCGGCGCCCCCCACGATTTCTGAAATTTCTTTCGTAATAGCAGCCTGGCGAGTCTTGTTAAAGACAAGTTGCAGCTCACCGATTACCTTCTTCGCATTGTCCGAAGCGGCTTTCATCGCCACCATCCGGGCAGATTGCTCTGAGGCCATGCTTTCTGCGACACCTTGATACACAAGGCCTTCGACGTAGCGTTGCAACAACTCGTCGATGACTGCTTGAGCATCAGGCTCGTAGATGTAATCCCAGCCGTGCTCTGCGGTTGCGCTTTCGCTATTTACAACAGCAGTCGCCGAAGCCAAGTTATAGGGATCTGCTAATTTGCCAGGTAACGGCAGCAAACGAACAAAAGTTGGTTCTTGCTTCATGGTGTTCAAGAAGCGATTGGTTGCAATGTAAACAGCATCAATGCGCCCAGCCAAAAAATCGTCTAACTGTACTTTGACCGCGCCAATCAGGCGATCAAGCTCAGGCTTATCGCCCAAACCAACCGCTTGCGACACAATTTCAGCACGCATGCGTGTCAAGACGCCAAGGCTTTTGTTTCCGAAGGCCGTGAACTGGGTTCGAATATTTTTATCGTTGAACTCGCGCGTACGCGCAAGCACCAAACGCATGATGTTTGTATTCAAACCACCGCAAAGGCCCTTGTCGGTTGAAACAACAACGATCCCGACCGCTTTGAGTTCTGTACGCTCAACCAAGTAGGGATGCGTGTACTCGGGATTTGCCTGCATCAAATGCGAAGCAATCGCATGAACCTTAGTGGCATAGGGCCGACCCGCGCGCATACGCTCTTGCGCCTTACGCATCTTCGAGGCGGCCACCATTTCCATGGCCTTTGTGATCTTGCGCGTGTTTTGCACGCTCTTGATCTTATTACGAATTTCCTTAATTCCTGCCATTTCGCTTCCTGTGTCAGACCTGCATTCAGGTATCAGACCATTTGCTTTGGATCATCGATGGCAGCCACTGCCAGCGACGATCCGATAGCGGGTTCGTTAGAACGTGCCGTGCTTTTTAAATTCAATCAAAGCAGCAACGAGTTCAGCTTCGTCATCCTTAGACAACTCTTTCGAACTTTCGATACGCTCGACCATCGCAGCGTTTTTGCTCTTAAGATGGTCTTTCAGACCCTTCTCAAAAGACAACACGCTTGAAACTTCGACATCATCAAGGTAGCCATTATTGGCCGCAAACAAGATCACACCGAGTTCCCAGACTTGCAGTGGCTGATACTGAGGCTGCTTCAAGAGCTCAACCACGCGCTTACCGCGTTCGAGCTGACGACGCGTTGCATCGTCAAGGTCAGAAGCAAACTGTGCAAAAGCGGCCAATTCACGATACTGCGCCAAGTCGGTACGAATACCGCCAGACAGCTTTTTAATGATCTTGGTTTGTGCCGCACCACCCACGCGCGATACCGAAATACCAGCGTTAATAGCGGGACGCACGCCTGCATTAAACAAATCGGTTTCAAGAAAGATCTGGCCGTCGGTAATCGAAATCACGTTGGTCGGCACGAAAGCAGACACGTCGCCCGCTTGCGTTTCAATGATTGGCAACGCAGTCAGAGAACCGGTTTTACCTTTCACAGCACCATTTGTGAACTTTTCGACATAATTTTCGTTGACGCGCGCTGCACGCTCAAGCAAACGTGAGTGCAGATAAAACACATCGCCTGGATAAGCTTCGCGGCCTGGAGGACGGCGCAGCAGCAATGACACTTGGCGGTAGGCGAAAGCCTGCTTTGTCAAGTCGTCATAAACAATCAATGCATCTTCACCGCGATCACGGAAGTACTCGCCCATCGTGCAACCTGCGTAGGCCGACAGATACTGCATGGCAGCCGAGTCAGAAGCCGTTGCGGCCACAATCGTGGTGTACTCCATCGCGCCGTGCTCTTCGAGCTTGCGCAATACGTTGTTGATCGTTGAAGCTTTTTGTCCAATAGCAACGTAAATACACTTAACGTTTTTACCTTTTTGATTGATGATCGCATCAACGGCAACAGCAGTCTTGCCAGTTTGACGATCGCCAATGATCAATTCACGCTGACCGCGCCCGATTGGCACCATCGCATCAATCGACTTCAAGCCCGTTTGCATTGGTTGCGACACAGACTGACGTGCAATCACGCCTGGTGCAACTTTTTCGATGATGTCGGTTTCTTTCGCATTGACTGGACCCTTGCCATCGATTGGCACGCCCAAAGCGTTTACTACACGGCCCAACAGCTCTGGACCAACGGGAACCTCAAGAATACGACCAGTCGTCTTAACTGGGTCGCCTTCAGAAATGCCGGTGTAGTCACCCAAAATAACGGCGCCTACAGAGTCGCGCTCGAGGTTCAAGGCCAATCCAAACACATTGTTTGGAAACTCAAGCATTTCACCTTGCATCGCGTCTGACAGACCATGGATACGGGTGATGCCGTCGGTGACGGAAACGACCGTTCCCTGTGTACGAATGTCGGACGAAGTGCCCAGACCTTCGATTCGGCTCTTGAGAATTTCGCTAATCTCTGATGGATTGAGTTGCATGTTCAGACTCCTGGAATCTTTTGACTGACGTTAAGCCGCCAGCGTGTCGCGCATGCGTACTAACTGGGCTTGCACGGATGTGTCGAGTACTTGGTCACCCACATGCACGCGAACACCACCAATTAAGGCGGCATCCACAGTCACGTGGGGCTTGAGCTTGAGTCCGAATTTAGGCTCTAACAGCGCAATAAGCTGTGAAACCTGGTCTTCAGACATCGGGAAAGCACTGGTAATGTTAGCTTGCGCAACACCTTCAGCTGTATCTTTAAGGGCTTCAAACTGCTCGGCAATTTGCGGCAACAGCAATAAGCGATCGTTCGACACCAACAGTGCAACAAAATTTTCAAAGTGTTTGTCAACTGCGGGCTGAACCATGCTTAAAAAAATGCTGACACGCTGCTCATCACTCAAACGGGGATCTGGCATAGCCAATCGCACGTCAGGCTGAGCTGCCACATACGCTAAGCGCTGCACCTGCTCGGCCCAAACAGCCAAACCACCCTTGTCTGCTTTAGCAACAGCGAACAAAGCCTCAGAGTACGGGCGGGCAACAGTAGAAAGTTCTGCCATAACGTCCTCGGTTTAAAGCTGAGCCTTGAGCTGTGTCAGCAGCTCGGCGTGGGCGCTTGCGTTAACTTCGCGCTTGAGGATTTGCTCGGCGCCTTTCACAGCCAAATTGGCCACGTCATTGCGCAGTGCGTCGCGAGCACGCGTCACCTCTTGAGCAGCGTCTTGTTTCGCCTGCGCCAAAATGCGCGCACGCTCGACTTCAGCCTCGGCACGAGCCTGCTCAATGATCTGGGTGGCATGCTTTTCTGCATCCGTCATGCGCGCATGAAGGCTAGTTTTCGCAGATGCTTCGATCAAACTTACGCGCGCCTGCGCTTGAGCCAGGTCTGCTTTGCCTTTTTCGGCAGCAGCCAAGCCTTCAGCGATTTTTTGGCGTCGCTCGTCGATTGCCTTTGTCAGAGGGGGCCAGATAAACTTCATCGTGACCCACGCTAAAACAAAGAACACGATCATCTGGAAAAAGATCGTCGCGTTCAGATTCACGGTCGTTTCCCTATTACATCTTATGTTCTAGCGGCGTACTGCCGCACAGAACTGGATCAATATGCCGTCAGTCAAAACGACGACGGCGTGTGTATTCGATCTAACAACAGATCGAACCAACAAGCGCTTTACTTGAATGGGTTTGCAAATGCGAACAACATGGCAATACCCACGCCAATCAAAAATGCGGCGTCGATCAAACCAGCCAAGAGGAACATTTTGGTCTGAAGCGCGTTCATCAGTTCTGGCTGACGTGCTGAAGCTTCGAGGTACTTGCCACCCATCATTCCGATGCCGATGCAGGCGCCCAATGCACCCAGACCGATAATAAATGCGCAAGCCAGCGCTACCATAGCGACGTTAGTCATGAAAACTCCTTGATTAAAATCTAAGTAAATTTAAAAAAATAAAAAATTAAACTAGGTAAATCACTACAAATTAAATACCACCCGATTTCTTTGCGAGAGACCAGATAGTTTTAGTGCCCTTCGTGAGCTTGGCCGATATACACCAACGTGAGCATCATGAAGATAAATGCTTGCAACAAAACAATCAAAATATGAAACAGTGCCCATACCGAACCTGCCAGAATGTGGCCAACACCCAAACCTATGCTCATTGCGTTCCAGCCAGTCCAAGCGCCACCCAGCAGCGCGATCAGCATAAACACCAGTTCGCCGGCAAACATGTTGCCGAACAACCGCATCCCTAGAGACACCGATTTCGCCGCGTATTCAACCAGATTGAGCAAGAAATTTGCAGGCGCAAGAATCAGCACCATTACGCCGTGGCCATGAAAGGGCGCCGTAAAAAGCTCTTTGACAAAGCCCAAAGGATGTTTAATCTTGATGCCGTAATAAAACATCAAAAGCAGTACACCCAAGGCCATGCCCATCGGAGCATTCAAATCGGCGGTTGGTAAGATACGGTGGTAATGCAGCGGGTCAGTGACCTGTAGCCCAATCCCCAGAAGGTGGAAAATGTAATGAGGCAAATCGACTGGTACCAAGTCGAGTGCATTCATCAAAATGATCCAGACAAATATTGTCAAGGCCAAGGGCGACACAAATTTGCGTGTTGTTTCGCTTGGAACAATGCTGCGCGCCTGTTGATCAACCATATCGATCAACATTTCGACGGCACTTTGCAAACGCCCTGGAACCCCTGCGGAAGCCCGACGAGCCGCCAGCCACATCACAAATAAGGCGAGCAACCCCATTGCAAGCGACCAAAAAATGGTGTCGTAGTTGATGACATTGAAGTCGGCAATTAACGCCTGCTTTTCGCCGATGTTGTTGTAATGCACCAAATGATGCTGAATATATTCAGCTTGGGGAGAAGCGCTACTTTCAGCAGCCATATTAATCTCTACTTTGAATTCACTTGGCCCGAGAGCCCTTAAACATCATCAACACGATATAGCCCTTAAGCGTCGCGATTAAACTCACGAGCACCGCTAGCCAATTTACCTGCTCACCACCTAGGTGAGCGATCAGCCACAACAGACCAACTGCTGCACCGACTTTTAATATTTCGCCTACCAAAAACACTTCGGGGCTTGCGCCGCCTGGGCGATAGGTAGCCACCCACAATCTCAACGCAAAGACACCATTTGGCACTAAGTACGCCGCCGAACCTGCCAACGATGACAGCGCCGCCGAAACCCCACCAAACAGCCAAAATATCAAAGCGACAACCAAACCAACCACACTCTGGGCTATCACCGTAAAAACGAGTTCACGGCGAGCCCGAGCATCAATCTTTAGGCGGTCTGCATCTGTTAGCTTAATAGCCTCAACTGCGGAATCTAGTTTCAACACTACCCTCTCACAGCAAAGCCTGCGCATTGTATCGGCATTTACTCACCCATGCAAACCCTTATCCCCGAAAGTTCAAAGGGTAATTCGAAACAAATACGACCCTTTTGTGCTTCACGATGCCTAGCACTAGGATTGCTTAGCGATGCTTAAAGTTAGGCTTACGTTTTTCGACAAAAGCCGCCATACCTTCTTTTTGATCTTCAGTTGCGAAACAAGCGTGAAACTGACGACGTTCAAAGAGCACGCCTTCATGCAAAGACGACTCGAACGCTCGATTGACCGATTCTTTGGCCATGATCACCATCGGCAAAGACATGCCACAAATGACAGTTGCTGCGTCAATCGCCTCATCCAGTAACTTTTCGGCGGTCACCACGCGAGACACCAACCCCGCGCGCTCAGCCTCTGTAGCGTCCATCATGCGTGCGGTTAAAACCATATCCATCGCCTTGGATTTGCCGACGGCACGAGGCAAACGCTGCGTTCCACCCGAGCCAGGAATCGCACCAATCTTGATCTCTGGCTGACCAAATTTTGCCGTGTCTGCGGCGATGATGAAGTCACACATCATGGCCAACTCACAACCACCGCCTAAAGCGTAACCGGCCACCGCTGCGATCACTGGCTTGCGCACCCGACGAATGGTTTCCCAGTTACGGGTGATGTAATCGGTGCGATAGACGTCCATGTAAGACCAGTCTTTCATGGCCGCGATATCGGCACCAGCCGCAAACGCCTTTTCGCTGCCAGTAATCACAATGCAGCCGACTTCATCGTTGGCATCAAAGGCGAGCAACGCCGCACCGAGCTCATTCATGAGCGCGTCGTTCAAGGCATTCAGCGCCTTGGGCCGATTCAGGGTCAACAGGCCGACGCGGCCGCGAGTTTCGATTAAGACTAAAGCTTCGCTCATGAGAGGATCCTCGGAAATGTGAAATAAGATAGCGGTATGAAAAGCAAACCCATACTTTACAGTTTAGAGCCTTTTGATTTAGCTGGGCACCGCTATCGTGTCACGCTCACGGTTCCTCAGCCAAATCCACAAGGCCAGATCGTATCGCTACCGGCCTGGATTCCGGGCAGTTACCTGATTCGGGATTTTTCACGCCAAGTCGAAACGATCTCTGCGCGCTCGGGCAATCGCCGTCTGACTCTTATCAAGCTTGACAACCACAGCTGGCGCGTTGAGCCTTGCGTTGGCCCACTTCACATTACGACCACCGTTTACGCCTGGGATCTTTCGGTGCGCGGAGCGCATCTCGATGAGACACACGGCTTTTTCAACGGCACAAGCGTCTATCTGCGACCGCATGGCTTTGAAGAGCACCCCTGTCAGGTCACACTGCTTGCGCCAGCTTTAGTCAACTGGCGTGCCTTCACCAGCTTGCCGCAAGCCGCACAGCCCAACGGTAGCCCCAAGGTCATCAGAGACTACGCCAACGGCTTTGGCGTCTACAAAGCACGCAATTACGATGACCTGATCGATCACCCCGTCGAAATGGGCAGGCCCCAGGCGGTGCGATTTGACGTATGCGGTGCACCCCATGAGATGGTGTTTACTGGCGTGATCCCTAACTTGGATCTCAAACGTATTGCGCGAGATGTCAAAGCTATTTGCGAAACCCAGATCCGTTTTTTTGAGCCCGACTCGGCGCAAGCGCCATTTTTAGATACTGCGCTGAAATACGTCTTTATGACTATGGTCACGGGCGACAGCTATGGGGGTCTTGAGCACCGCGCCTCAACGGCATTAATGGCTGCGCGCAAAGATCTGCCCACACTTGGGCAAAAAAAGACCCCAGAGGGCTACCAAACGTTTTTAGGCTTAGTCAGTCACGAATATTTTCATACGTGGCACGTCAAACGCATTAAACCGGCGGTCTTCGCGCCCTACGACCTCACCAAAGAAACCCACACGCGTTTGTTGTGGATTTTTGAAGGATTCACGTCGTACTACGATGACCTGATGCTTGTGCGTAGTGGCGTGATCAACGCCTCTGACTATTTACAAACACTCGGCAAGCAAATCAGCGGCGTGTTTACAACGCCAGGCCGACACAAACAATCAGTGGCCGAGAGCTCGTTTGACGCGTGGTCGCGCTACTACAAGCAAGATGAAAATTCTCCTAATGCGCTAGTCAGCTACTACACCAAGGGCTCGCTGGTTGCGTTGGGTTTGGATCTAACCATTCGCACGGCTACCAACGGGGCGTTTAGCTTAGATGATGTCATGCGGTGCCTGTGGGAGCAGTATGGTCGTGATTTTTATCAAGGTGCCGCCCGCGGGTTAAAAGAAAAAGCCTTTGTGCGACTGGTATCAGACTGCACAGGCGTTGACGTCTCAGAACCCATCGCAAGATGGGTCTACGGCCGCGAAGATGTGCCCTTGCGCCCGCTCTTTGCCCAACACGGTATCGATATGCAGTGGCAAGCCACGAGCAATCTGCCAACGCTTGATGTGCGCACGCGCAAACAGGGCGATCAGCTTGTGCTTGCGACCGTCTTTGAGCACGGCGCCGCTCACCAGGGAGGGCTCTCGGCCCACGACATCCTTGTCGCACTAGATGGCGTACGTATCGACTCGGTCAACAATTCATTAGAAAGTGTGTTGGCGCGCCATCTCGCTGGCGAACGCGTCAAGGTACATGTGTTTAGGCGCGACGAGTTGCGCGAGTTTTCGGTTAAGCTCGCAGCCCCTGCACAAACGCTATGCCAACTCAAACCGATGACTTCACTTTTATGACGCGCGCCGATACCGATGACTTTGCTTCACTTTTTACAAGTGAAGTCGCACTTTTAGACGTACGCGCTCCAATCGAGTTTGAGCAAGGCGCGTTTCCCGGTGCCAGCAATCTTCCGCTCATGAATGACGACGAGCGTCATCAAGTCGGCCTGCGCTACAAACAGGTCAACCAAGAGGCTGCCATCAAGCTGGGGCATGAATTGGTTTCAGGGGATATCAAAGCTGCACGCGTCGCGCAATGGAAAGCTTTTGCGCAGGCACATCCCGAGGGCTACTTGTACTGCTTTCGAGGGGGGCTGCGCTCTCGCATTTCGCAAAGCTGGCTGGCTGAAGCCGGCATCGAATACCCGCGTGTCGTGGGCGGCTATAAAGCGATGCGCACGTTTTTGCTCGAGTCGTTGACTAGGCATATCGACGAGTCTGACTTTGTGTTGGTGTCTGGCTTGACTGGCTCTGGCAAAACTGAAGTGGTTCAAGCGCTCAATTCAACCGTTGATCTTGAAAAGCTTGCCCATCACCGCGGCTCGAGCTTTGGCAAACACGCCACCGATCAGCCCGTGCAAATCAATTTCGATAACAGCTTGGCGATTGCGCTGTTACGTTTGCACGCACAAGGTAAAACGCGCATTGCACTTGAAGATGAATCTCGCATGATTGGACGTTGCGCCCTGCCCATTAGTTTGCGCGACAAAATGCAAACGAGTTCAGTCGTTTGGCTTGAAGAACCGATGCCGGTTCGGGTCGAGCGCATTTTGCACGACTACGTCGAGGATCTTGGTGCACAATTTGCAGCCAAGCTTGGTGCCGAGGCTGGCTTCGAGGCCTTCTCAGCGCGCTTGCTTGAGAGCTTGCAAAATCTAGTCAAACGCCTGGGTGGCGAGCGTCACGCCCGCTTGGCTACGGCCATGCAAGCGGCTTTAGACGAACAACAATCAAAGGGGACTCTTGACTTGCATCGCGAGTGGATTGCTCCCTTGCTGAGCGAGTATTACGATCCAATGTACGAACACCAACGCGCGAGCAAACTGTCACGCGTGATTTTTTCGGGCGACCGTGCTGCAGTGACTGAGTATTTGCTTGATCAGGGGTTTTAAGCTATTTCGCTTAAACGCTACACATTGCAAACGATTGCCCTTCAAATATTTTCTTGGTGACGAGCTTTTTAAATGAATAACAGCGAGAGCGCAACAATCCCAACGGTCAGCGAAAAACAACGCATCGAGCACAATAAATTATCAAAGCGTCTCATGCGAGAAACCGGTCGCGCCATCGGCGACTACAACATGATCGAGGCCGGCGACCGCGTCATGGTGTGTTTGTCGGGCGGAAAAGATTCGTACGCGATGCTCGATGTTTTGCTAACTCTGCGTACCCGCGCACCGATTGACTTTGACATCATCGCAGTCAATCTTGATCAAAAGCAGCCTGGGTTTCCAGAAGATGTTTTGCCCAACTATCTGCGCGCACGTGATATCCCCTTTCATATCGAAAACCAAGATACCTACTCAATCGTCAAACGGCTGATCCCCGAGGGCAAAACAACTTGCTCTCTTTGCTCGCGTTTGCGTCGCGGGATTTTGTATCGCGTTGCCGGCGAATTAGGCGCCACCAAAATTGCGTTGGGGCACCATCGCGATGATATTTTAGGAACCTTCTTTTTAAACCTGTTTTACGGCGGCAAATTGAAGGCGATGCCCCCTAAACTCGTGTCAGACGACGGCAAGAATACAGTGATTCGGCCGTTGGCCTATATTCAAGAAACAGATTTGATCGCTTATGCAGACTGGAAGCAATTTCCAATCATTCCTTGCACATTGTGTGGTTCGCAAGAAAACCTCAAGCGTAAAGAAGTGGGTCGTATGCTTGCCGAGTGGGATAAGAAGCACCCGTCTCGCGCTTGGAGTATTTTCAATGCGCTGGCAAACGTTGCGCCATCCCATTTAATGGATCGCAACCTTTTTGATTTCGTTGGGCTCAAACCAAACGGGCTCGCAGATCCCGAGGGGGATATGGCGTTTGATCCGCCGAGTTTCGAAACGGCACCCGCATTGCACGGGGCGACTACTGAAGAATTTCGGAACGCAAGCCCCACGAAACTGGATGCCAACCATCAAGTAATGCATTTCATTAAGCCGTCGGCAAGCGCGTAATTTTAAAAACTGATGGAATTCGTTAAACCGAACGCCATCAGGTCTTTGAAAAAGACGGTGACCTAGGTCACGCTTGAGACACACTCACTTGCGCAGAATGGGCAGAAGTGATCGCCGTTCTGAGGCTAAGTCAGATTGACTGCCCGTCTTTTAGGACGGGGGCACGTGAATTAGGCTGCAGCGCCGGCCGCCGTTAAGACCTGCTTGAGCTCGCCACTTTGGTCCATCTCAGTCATGATGTCCGACCCACCAATGAACTCACCCCCTACGTACAACTGGGGAACCGTGGGCCATTGTGAAAATTCTTTGACACCGCTGCGAACAGCTTCGTCTTCGAGCACGTTGACTGTGACCAGGGTGGTGACGCCATTGCTTTTCAAGATTTGAATGGCCTTACCTGAAAAGCCACATTGTGGAGCTTGGGCGGTGCCCTTCATAAACAGCACCACTGGGTTGTTGGTGACTGTCTCGCGGATAAAAGTTTGAACGTCGCTCATGCTGTCCCTCGTCAATAAAAGTGAATAGTTAATTATAAGGATCCTACAAAGATCCGCCCGTTATTCGGGGCAAACCCGCTAAATCTTGTTTTGTTTGGACGGCGTTAAAGCCAGCCTTTAGTAAAAACTTCGCAACCTCTTCGCCCTGCTCGTAACCATGCTCAAGCCACAACCAGCCGCCGTTGATTAAATGCTGCGGCGCGCCAGCGATAATTTGCCGTAACGCCGTTAGGCCGTCCGCACCGTCAGTCAAAGCCCCAACTGGCTCAAACCGAAGATCACCTTGCGCCAAGTGAGGGTCATTAAGAGCAATATACGGCGGGTTTGAAACAATGACATCGAATCGCCCCTCTACCGGTAGGGCTTCGTACCAATTCCCCTGCCAAAACTGAATCCTTGCCTCGAGTTGCTGGGCATTCTTTTGCGCTAAGACCAGTGCAGTCTCGCTTAGATCTGTTGCGACGACTCGAGCGGTTGGGCACGCGAGTGCAACGCTAATCGCCACCGCGCCGCTGCCCGTACCCAAATCAAGTAAAGAGCAGCCTGCACCGTTGCCCGTGGCCGGGCTAGCCAAAGAACGCTTAGCACAGTCTTCCAAGCTTTGCAGAGCCATTTCTACCAACAATTCGGTCTCTGGTCTTGGAATCAAAACGTCGGCCGAGACACTCAAGCGGTGTCCCATAAACTCTCGGTGCCCAACCAAGTGCGCCATCGGCGTACCTTGGCGACGTTGCGCGGCCAAGGTTAAGAACTGCGCTGCAACCTCAGGCAATATGGGGTCAGTATCGTGTGCCAACAACCATTCGCGCGGCTTAGCCAGCACCATTTCAAGCAGCATCCGAGCCTCTAGGCGTGGCAAACCACTCATTGACGTCAACGATTGCGGCGTTTGCATCAGTGCTCGTCACCTAAAGCCGCCAACAACTCTGCCTGATGCTCAGCGATCAGTGCGCCGGTCACATCGTTTAAATCGCCTTCCATAATGGCGCCCAGCTTGTACAGCGTCAGGTTGATGCGGTGATCCGTCAAGCGGCCTTGCGGAAAGTTATAGGTGCGGATCCTTTCAGACCGATCGCCCGAGCCGACCAGGCTTTTACGCTGTGCGGCCTCTTTATCGTGGCGCTCACGTTGCACCTTGTCTTTAAGCCGAGCCGCCAAGACCTGCATGGCTTTGTCTTTGTTGCGATGTTGCGAACGATCGTCTTGACACTCAACCACCAAGCCCGTGGGCAAATGGGTAATGCGTACGGCAGAATCCGTTTTATTAATATGCTGCCCGCCTGCCCCACTCGCCCGAAACGTATCGATACGCAACTCGCTGGGGTTGATCACGATGTCGGTGGCTGCGTCGGCTTCGGGCATTACTGCAACGGTGCAGGCCGAGGTATGAATGCGGCCCTGCGTCTCTGTGGCCGGTACACGTTGCACGCGATGCGCACCCGACTCGAACTTAAGGCGGCCATAAACGCCCTCGCCATCCAAGCGCACAATCACCTCGCGGTAGCCTCCTAACTCTGAGGGGCTTTCGGACATCAGTTCGACTTTCCAGCCCTGTTGCTCAGCATAACGGGTATACATGCGCAACAAGTCGCCCGAGAACAAGGCGCTTTCATCGCCCCCCGTACCCGCACGAATTTCGAGAAACACGCTGCGGCCGTCGTCCGGATCGCGAGGCAACAGTTGCAATTGCAAATCAGCTTCGAGTTTTTCAATGCGCCCCTTGCAATCGTCGATCTCTTCAAGCGCCATCGCTTTCATTTCTGGGTCATCGAGCATTGCGCGCGCCCCTTCTAAATCGGCTTCGGCTGCTTCAAAGGCTGCAAAGGCAATCACAACTGGCTCAAGCTCTGCGCGTTCGCGCGATAGCTTGCGATATTGATTCATATCGTTGGCCGCATCGGGCTCAGACAGAATTGCGTCCAAGTCAACTAAGCGACGAGAGAGATGCTCTAAACGCGAGCGCATTGAAGATTTCATGAATTTCTTTTTTGGGGGAGGTCAACAACGAAGCCCAGAGACGCGGGCTCGATCAAGGCGTTCGAGGGCGAAGCTAACGCCGATCAGAACCCTTTGGGAAAATACGCGGTAACCACGCCAGCAGTTGCTGCCGTTCAGCTTCTTCACTTTGATTGAGAGAAGCTAAGGTGCCGTGCAAGAACTTTTGCGTCAAACCGTGTGCCAATTGTTCGAGCACTGCTTCAGGCGAATCACCTTTTGCGAGCATCTTGCGCGCACGCTCAAGTTCTTGGGCTTGTACGGCCTGAGCCGTTTGCTGCAGGTCGCGAATGATAGGCACATTGGCTCTGACTTGCATCCAATGCATAAAATTCAACACGCGTTCGTCGATAATGGTTTCAGCCTGAACCACTGCGGCCAAGCGCGCTTCTGTGCCGCTTTGCACCACTGCACCCAAATCATCAACCGAGTACAAATAAACGTCATCTAAATGCGCAACCTCGGGTTCGATATCGCGCGGTACCGCCAAATCCACCATAACGATAGGCTTACGCTTACGCTGGCGCGTTGCACGCTCGACCATTCCCAAGCCTAAAATAGGCAAAGTACTGGCCGTACAGGAAACCACCACATCAAATTCAGCCAAACGCTCGGGCAAATCAGCCAAACGCATCGTGGTGCCAGAAAATCGCTTGGCCAGTAAATCAGCGCGCTCGATTGTGCGATTCGCCACAACGATAGATGACGGCTCGCGCGCTGCAAAGTGGGTCGCGCACAGCTCGATCATCTCACCCGCACCAATGAACAACACTTTCGAACTACGCAAATCACCAAACACTCGCTCGGTCAGTCGAACAGCCGCCGCAGCAAGAGACACTGATTGCGTACCAATGGCCGTGGTTGAGCGAACCTCTTTGGCAACTGAAAAGGTACGCTGAAATAATTGATGCAACAAGGTGCCCAAAGCACCGGCCTCATCAGCGGCGCGTACCGCATCTTTCATCTGCCCCAAAATCTGGGGTTCACCCAACACCATCGAATCAAGCCCGCTCGCTACGCGGAAAGCATGCCGCACGGCATCGCCACGATCGTGCAAGTAAACGTGAGGCCTTAAATCGCCCGCATCAAGCTTGTTGTAGTCAGCCAGCCAATCGGGCAAGCGCTCTGCCACTTGGGGCTCAGCGGCACAATACAGCTCGGTGCGATTACAGGTTGAAAGTATCGCCGCCTCTTTCACCGCGCCGCCGAAAGCCTCGCGCAGCGCCGTCAACGCCGGACGCACTAAGTCTTCAGGCAACGAAACGCGCTCGCGCACCGAAACCGGCGCAGAGACGTGGTTTAACCCTAAAGCGAGTACGTTGACGGACATAGATTGCGGTAACGATTAAAAGATAGACGAGGGACGGTAAGCTTGACACTAAAACATCAGCGCGTTTGCCGTTGCAACGGTTAATTTGAAATTAGCAACCGAAACAATCTTGAATGAAAACGTTCAAAATAACCCTCATAACAGGTTCATTATAAA